>CAYYOW010000001.1:0-501 GCA_964473395.1 uncultured Lentimicrobiaceae bacterium
GGCAAGTGGGAACAGTTTGATTTGCGGGCAGTATGCATTGTCCGGGAAAGGTTGAGTATTTTACCCCCTATCGACAAAGCCATAAAAACAATCGTTAGAATTTAATAGTAACCTAAGGTGCGGATATCAAGCCCATTACAAAACCCACAAATTATCTTTTCCAAAAGGGGGGGTGTCGGCGCCATCGAAGTGGGGGCGATACGGATTTTCCTGTGGAAAATCAAAGGTTAAGATGTTGAAGAAAAGGTTTTGTTGTTGCATGGGACTAATTATTGGTTAATAATTGAAGGAATACACTTCCTTTTGGGGTTATCTGATATTTTTGTTTTGAGCTTGTAGGGGTCTCAGGAATTGTCCAAGCTATTAGCCCATCAGATTTCAGCTTATAAATAATAGAATATAGCTGGCCGGAAATGGACTTTTGCTTTAATGTTTCGGATATCTCTTTTGTCGATAAGGTCTTTTTTTGTATTATCTTTAATACTTTCCCGTATAGTGATT
>CAYYOW010000001.1:601-81550 GCA_964473395.1 uncultured Lentimicrobiaceae bacterium
CCTGCTGCAACTCCTGCTGCAACTCCTGCTGCAACTCCTGCTGCAACTCCTGCTGCAACTCCTGCTGTTGGAGAAAGTTTTTATTTGTAAACGTTACCCGGAAAGCTATTCCCGGTTCTTTCCATGACAGTTCTATTTCAGGATAAGACCGTAATTCTTCTGCAATAAGTTTTAATCCGTTACCCCATTGTTCAATAATACCGAGGCGTTTAAAGACCGGTGCAAGGATTTTATTCCGGATGTCTGATTGCCCGGAATCCATGTCGTTAAAATCTACTGAGGGCATAAGTTTGCCAGGACTGGTTATTTCTATTTTGTCATCGAAAATGGCAATTTTTATATCCTTACCTTTTAATGAATAATCGCGGTGGATGATAGCGTTTCTAATGACTTCACGGATAGCGATAACAGGATATTCCCAACGATCATTGCGATAAACACCTGTGTAATCGGTTGAACTCTGAGAGATGTGCCGCAAAACAAATTGGTATGCCTGTTCTGCCTGTAAAGCTACATTTGTGTCAATAGTTTTCTGGTCGATAAAATTACCCGGAACCGTACCTTTGAATCTTGCACATTCAATTTTTGCATACGGGAAATACTGCTTTCGCAGATCATCGTCTGATAAAAGGATTAATGCATTTGTTGGGAGGTCGTTTCCTTGCTCGGTTTTAAATAGTTCAAGTTTAGCAAGAATCTGATTGGTGAGCCGTTCTCCGGTTTTTTTAAGAAAAAGGTCTTTAAAAGCTTGGGTATTAACTTCAGAGGCCGGTTTATTAAAAACCAATTCACTATCGAACGATATGTTTAATTTTTGCCGATTCAGTTCGCCAATGATTTCAGGCGATGCCTCTCTATTGGATGAACCAACACGGATATATGTTCCTTTTTCAATACCCTTACTTTTTATATGATATGGAGGGGCGCTGCCTTTAAAGATTTGTGTTTTAATAATGTGTTTGTCCTTGTCCATAAGAAATGATATTTCTGGAAGGATAACGGGTGCACACTGGTCGTGAATTATATTACTGATTTTTTCTTCCAGTTCAATCAATTGGTTTTCATCTAATCCAACTACCATTCTTGGATTATCCTGTATGCCTAAATAAAATTCACCTCCGGCATCATTGGCAAAGGCGACAATGGTTTTTGCTAATTCTGCCTTGGTTGGTAATTTGGCTTTAAATTCGAGACGGCGGCCTTCCGGTTGTTGCAGTATGCTGGCGAGTTTTGTCATTTATTTCTACCAATGTGCTTTATTTCAATCGTGTTTTGAAAGTTTGGCTAATTTATGAAAGAAAAACCAGGTAAGGCTGCAAAAAGCAAAGTATCTTTACTTTCCGATACAAAACTTCCCGAAGATGTTCCCCAAAATCTCATCGGAAGTAACCTCGCCGGTAATCGAACCCAAATGGTAAAGCGCCTGTCTGACATCAATGGCCACAAGATCGGTGGGGATGTTGTTCTCAAAGCCTTTCTCTATGGCATTTACGGATTCCAGCGCGTGGCTTAAGGATTCATAATGGCGCGAATTGTTTACCAGAATGTCATCGCCTAAGCTGTCGTTTTTCACATGATTCACCAGTGTTTCGGCGAGCAAATGGATATTCTCCTTGCGCTTGGCAGAGACGAAAACCGTTTCAAGCTCAAATAACTCTTTTAGGTGACCGGGAACCTCTTCCATTTGATCAATTTTGTTGGCCACAAGAATAAAATGTTTGTTATCGTTATGAATAAATGTTTTAAACTCTTCCAACACCTCCTCCATACTCTCTTTGTTCATGCTGCTGATGTCACATACATAAAGAATCAGGCTGGCCTGGTTGATTTTGTCGTATGTTTTTTCGATGCCCATGTTTTCTATTATGTCAGTGGAATCGCGTAACCCGGCAGTATCAATAAACCTGAAAGTATAACCTTCCAGCGCGATGGTGTCTTCAATGGCATCGCGAGTAGTTCCGGGAATTTCGGAGACGATGGCTTTTTCTTCATTCAGAATGGCATTAAGCAAAGTGGATTTCCCTACGTTAGGCTTTCCAATGATGGCTACAGGTATGCCTTTTTTTAGAACATTTCCCATTTTAAAAGATTCATTCAGCTGGATGAGCTCTTGCCTAAGCTCATCCAGGAGGCTGGAAAACTGATCCCGGTTGGCAAACTCCACATCTTCCTCGCTAAAGTCCAACTCCAGTTCCAGCAGCGAAGCAAAATCCACCAACTTTTTACGTAACCCGGCAATCTTCTCGGAAAATCCGCCGCGCATCTGGCGAATAGCCATGTTGTGAGCCGCTTTCGATTCGGAGGCAATCAAGTCGGCAACCGCTTCAGCCTGCGTCAGATCCATTTTCCCGTTAAGGAATGCCCTGAGGGTAAACTCTCCAGGGCTTGCCAGTCTTGCCCCGGCATCGAGAAGCGTCTGCAACAGTACCTGCTGGATATATTCCGAACCGTGGCATGAAATCTCTACAGCATCCTCTCCGGTGTAGGAGTGAGGCGCTTTAAAATAGCTGAGAAGAACTTCGTCCAAGACTTTCCCATTACTAAAAATCTCTCCAAAATAAAGACGGTGGCTTTGGATATTCCTTTTAGACAGATTTGAATCTTTTGGCTTAAAGCACTTTAATGCCGTTTCAAGGCTGTTTTCGCCTGAAATTCGTACAATTGCTATGGCTCCCATTCCGGGAGGTGTTGCTACCGCACAGATGGTGTCAGAATTGTAACTATTTGATCTATAGCTTCCCATAGCCTAATTTATAATTGTTTATAAAAAACAAAAATAAGCAAGAAATTTCAAACGATTCAACAAAAACATATTACCTTTGGCACTTCTTAAAAATAAAGGATACAAAATTTTAACAAATGAGTGTATTAGTCAATAATGATTCGAAAGTTCTCGTTCAGGGTTTTACCGGGGGCGAAGGCACTTTCCACGCCTCTCAAATGATTGAGTATGGGACCAATGTAGTCGGTGGGGTTACCCCGGGAAAAGGCGGGCAGTCCCATTTGGGCAAGCCTGTGTTTAACACGGTAAAAGATGCTGTTAATCAGACGGATGCCGATGTCTCTATTATTTTTGTTCCGCCTCCTTTTGCCGCTGATGCTATTATGGAAGCTGCCGAAGCCGGTATAAAAGTTATCATTTGTATCACAGAGGGTATTCCTACTGAGGATATGGTGAAAGTAAAAGAGTATTTGTCAGATAAAGAGTGTCGGCTGATTGGCCCCAACTGCCCCGGAGTGATTACTCCCGGTGAAGCAAAAGTCGGTATCATGCCCGGTTTTATTCACTCCAAAGGAAAAGTGGGCATTGTCTCCCGCTCAGGAACCCTTACTTATGAAGCTGTTGACCAGCTCACCAAAGTAGGTTTAGGTCAGACTACTGCCATTGGTATTGGGGGAGATCCGATTATCGGAACTACCACAAAAGAAGCAGTAGAACTCTTCATGAGCGATCCTGAGACAAAAGGGATCGTGATGATTGGCGAAATTGGCGGAAACATGGAAGCCGAAGCAGCCTACTACATTAAAGAACACGGTACCAAACCTGTGGTAAGTTTTATTGCCGGGGCTACTGCTCCAAAAGGCAGAACCATGGGGCATGCAGGAGCTATCATCGGCGGCAAAGCCGATACTGCCGAGGCAAAAAAAACTATTTTACGCGAATGTGGAGTTCATGTTATTGATTCACCTGCTGAAATCGGCAGCAAGATGCTCGAAGTCATAGGAGAATAATTTTTCCATCAATTGGTTATGAGGCTGTCTGCTTTTGCGGCAGCCTCTTTTTTGTGCATTCCCGTGTGGGTTAACCCTTTTTTGTAAAGAATACGCCAGGATCAGAATATTATTTATTTGGATTAATTACAAATAACATAATGTTGTATCTTTGCGGAAAATTAATCAAGCACAAAATCCATGTCACCATCAAGACAATTTACATTAGACAATACAGATAAGGAAACATTATCCAAATGGTACCAGCTCATGACACTGGGCCGGCAACTGGACGAAAAAGCGCCCAATTATCTCAAACAGGCGCTAGGGTGGTCATATCATGCTCCCTATGCTGGCCACGATGGCATACAACTAGCCATAGGGCAGGTGTTTGATCGCGAAAAGGATTTTCTATTTCCCTATTATCGTGATATGCTCACGGCAATTTCTGCAGGCCTGACAGCGGAAGAAATCATACTTAATGGGATATCAAAAGCCGCCGATGTGGCCGGGGGCGGACGACATATGTCTAACCATTTTGCCAAACCCGAATGGCATATTCAAAACGTATCTTCTGCTACCGGAAACCATACCCTACATGCCGTAGGGGTTGCGCGTTCCATAAAAATATACAAAGGTGGGGGCGTGGCTATCAGCTCGCAAGGCGAATCTTCCACTTCCGAAGGTTATGTTTTTGAGGCCATCAACGGAGCCGCCAAAGAAAAGGTTCCGGTGATTTTCGTTTTCCAGGATAATAAATATGGTATTTCGGTACCTCAGGCAGATCAGTCGGCCAATGTGCGGGCTGCCGAAAATTATCGGGGTATCCGGAATCTGAAGATTATGTATTGCGATGGGAAAAATGTCTTTAACTCCATGAATACCCTGTTTGCCGCCAAAGAGTACGCACTGGAAAACAGTCTTCCGGTCATAGTACATGCCAACTGTGTACGTATCCACTCGCACTCCAATTCTGATCGTCAGGAGTTGTACCGTGATGAAAACGAGCGTCATTGTGTAAAACTTTCTGATCCGCTTACCCGCTTCCGGATTCAGCTTATACATTCCGGCAAGTTCACGGAAGAGGAGCTGGAAATCATGGATAAAGAGGCAAAACAAATCATTTCAGCGGCACATAAAAAAGTGATCAGAGCTGCTGATCCAGATCCAAAGTCAATTTTTGACTTTGTCTCTCCCGAACCTTATGTCAGCAAAAAATATCCCGAAGGAACTCATGATGGAACCAACGGGAAAAAAATGCGGCTTATCGAAGCCTTAAATTCAACATTGAAGGCTGAATTTCGTCATAATCCGGATACTTATATCTGGGGGCAGGATATGGCCAACAAAGAAAAAGGCGGAATTTTTAATGTCTCCAAAGGGATGCAGAAAGAGTTTGGCCATATCAGAGTCTTTAATGCACCCATTGCCGAAGATTACATTGTGGGAACTTCCAACGGTATGACCCGTTTTAATGACAAAATCAGAGTAGTGATCGAAGGGGCCGAATTTGCAGATTATTTCTGGCCGGCCATGGAACAGTTGGTGGACAGCTCGCACGACTACTGGCGTAGTAACGGTCAGTTCGCACCCAACGTAACTATCCGGCTGGCTTCGGGAGGCTATATCGGTGGCGGACTTTATCATTCGCAAAACATTGAGGCTGCATTGACTACATTACCCGGGCTTCGGGTGGTATATCCTTCATTTGCCGATGATGCTGCAGGATTGCTGCGTACAGCCATTCGTTCAAAAGGATTGACATTGTTTCTGGAACCCAAGGCCATGTACAACGACCCTTCCAGTGAAGCTGTTGTTCCCGACGATTTTGAAGTGCCTTTCGGCAAAGCCCGTATCCGCCGTGAAGGGAATGACCTTTCCATCATCACTTATGGAAATACTGTTCCCATGAGTTTACAGGTAGGCGAGCTGTTGATGAAAGAGATGGGGAAAAGTATAGAGGTGATTGATATCCGCTCGTTGCTCCCGTTAGACGAAGAAACAATTCTTACTTCCGTGAAAAAGACAAACCGCGTATTGGTTGTTCACGAAGATAAAGTTTTTGCCGGCTTTGGTGGTGAGATTGCTGCTATGATAACCGATAAGGCCTTTGAATATTTAGATGCCCCCGTAAAACGCATGGGTTCAACCTTTACACCAGTAGGTTTTAACCGTATTCTGGAAAAAGCGATACTACCCAATACGGAGAAGATTGCTGCAGCTGCAAAAGAGTTGCTGGAATATTAAAGTTGTTTTAAGTCAGGTATGGACACACAAATAACAATTTACAAAAAATCAAATTAATAACAAATCCGAAAAAACCAATTTTCAAATAGTAACCCAGTTGTTTGGTGTTTTGATATTGCTGATTAGAATTTATTTGGGTTTTGTGTTTTTGAATTTGTCTTTTCCGGTTTATCCGGGTTTGGTATTGCAGCGGCAGCTCCCAAAAATAATAAATGGCGTCTTTGCGAGGGAGGAGCAACCGAAGCAATTTTTAAATAGCAGGTTGTCTGATAGTTAAGATTGCTTCGTTTCGCTCACAAAGACGATTCAGGCTGTTTTTGGTACTGGCTCATTATTTAACTTATACTTTTTCCGGAACTCCGTTTTTTGTAATTCATGCGAAGCTTACCCAAAGAGATAAAAATAACACCTGCCATAGTAAACAGTCCGCCGATAATCTGAACTTGTGTAGGAAAACTTCCAAAGTAAAGATAAGCACCGGTTAGAACAAACAAGCTGCGCACACTGCGAACAATAGATGCTTTGGAAACTTCGATGTATTTCAGAGAAAGATAACCCAGCATTGCTGTTAAAAATGGACCCATAACCGAACCAATCACTACATTTTTAAAAGCTGAAAGCGGTATGGCAAAAGGTAGTTTCATCACCAGCATGACCACCAGAGAGAGGGAAAAAAGGAATAACAGCCTGGCGAGCGCCAGAAAGGAAGCATCCAACGACTCTATATTCTTCTTGGCCACAATATTGGAAAATGCATAAATAATTCCCGATATCCAAACATATTCTGTTCCAGAAATAAAAAGATTACTTATTGTTCCCTGCCCACGGAAAGAAATCATCAACGCACCCAAAAGCGTAATTAGCATTCCGACAAATTCATAACGGTTAAAACGCTCTTTGAGCATGAGGATACCCAGTGTGGTAACCAGCAAAGGGTTGATGTTTGCCAAAAAGGAAATCACAGCCGGATTCCTCACCGTTTTCAGCGCGAGAAAGAAGAATAATGTCCCAAACATTTCCAGTATGGCAATCAACAGTAGCGCTCCCCATGACTTTCTTCGGATATTTTTTAATTTTTTCTGTTTTTTGAAAGAAAAAATATAAATCAGATTCCAGAAAATACCTAGTCCGAACCAGTAAAAGCCAAATTGAGGAAGTTGAATTTCGTTGAGGGCGGCCTTGCTAAAAATATAAACAGTACTTACTGCAAAAGCGGCGCCAACAGCCAGTAGAATACCTTTTCCTGCTTTGCTAATTTTCATGGATGCCTTGTTTGTTTAAGAGCTGTTTGATTGTCGCTATAAATAATTTTAAATCGCCTTTTCGTGGAATCCATTCGGAAAAATGGGTTTGAGTTTGCTTGTTAAATATGATATACTGATATATTACGCTGGCGAGATAATTCAAAGAAGCCGTTGCGGCAGCTCCGATATAGCCAAAAGGCGGAATAAGAAGGAAAGCAAACAGCAGGGTAAATATAAAGCCAAGGATGTTGGCGCGAAGGTTTACCGCCGGCTGTCCCACCCCCGAAAAATAGTGACTGAAAATGGTATTGGCTGCCAGAGCCAGCACACCCGGGCTCAGAATCAAAACAATTATTTTTATTACACCGAAAGCCTGACTGAAAATAAGTTGATAAATACTTTGAGGAATCGCCAGGAGAACAAGAAGGGCAAAAAAAGTAAGCAGCAAAGTGAATTTCATCAGGCGGATACTTAACGTGCGTGCATAATCTTTGTCGCCGCTATTGGAGATAACACTGTATTGCACCAGTGAAATGCTTTGGCCAATCAGCCGCAGACCTTCGGTAAGTTGTACCCCGGCGCTGTATATTCCCAAAGGGGAGAGGCCGGCAAAAATCCGGATAAAGTAAAAGCTTAAGCGTTTGTTGGCAATGTGTAACATAACTGCCGACTGGGTAGGCAAACCATAAGCTAGAATCTTTCTGGAAACAGATACCCAGCCACGGAACGAAAAATGTTTCACTTTTTTCAGCACACTGTAAAGGCCCAAAAGACTACCCACTCCCCAGGAAAAATACAGTGCAAAAACATAAGCTTCCGGTCCGGTTTGCTTTTTAACCAGTATTTCTGAAAGAAACAGAAGTAGGAAAAGTGTAATCTGAACAGTGAAAATAAGATTGTAAGCCGTGATCCGCTTTTGGCCAATAAGCAAATTATAATGTATCTGCATAAAGCCGTTGAGTAGCGCCAATACCAAAATATCTATACCAAATCCCCCGGGGACAACCACATGCATCAACGGCAGATAAAAATGCCAGACTACCCAGCCCGCTCCTGTGAAGAGCAAAACAATAAATAAAATCCAAAGGTAAGAAGTAAGAAGTATCTGTTCTGTTTTGCTCCGCGATGCAAAATAAATGAGAGATCCGCCTGCCAGTAACCCCATAAATAGCTGGATAACCGTTATATCCAGAACTATAAGGCTAATAATGCCAAATCCTTTGCTACCTATAAAATTGGTTATCAGCAAAAGGACAACCAAATTAAACAGTGCATTCAGAATACGTGTTCCCGCCGTACGAAGGATGTTTTTAAAAATCATGACCGAATAGCAAAAATAGCAATTATCACATAGATTATTTCACATTGTATTCTGAAATGTATTAGATATCATTGCAGAGAACCGATTATGTTTTATTTTTGAAGCAGGATTGAATAACAAACCATGAAACTCTCCGTAGTTATTGTTAATTACAATGTAAAGCATTTTCTTGAGCAATGCCTTATCTCTGTGAAGAAAGCTATGGAAAATATAGCGGGAGAAATCTTTGTGGTGGATAACAATTCGGTGGACGGTTCTGTTGAAATGGTACGAGAGAAGTTTCCGCAGGTGCATCTTATTGTCAACAAAGAAAACCTGGGGTTTGCAAAGGCCAACAACCAGGCTATCAGGCAAGCAAAAGGTGAATATTTTTTATTATTAAACCCTGATACGGTTGTGGAGGATGATACTTTCACAAAAGTTATTGATTTTATGGATGCCCATCCTGATGCCGGCGGACTCGGGGTGAAAATGGTGGATGGCTCTGGGAAATTCCTTCCTGAATCGAAGAGAGGGCTGCCTACGCCTGTTACGGCTTTCTATAAAATTTTCGGGCTGTCATCACTTTTTTCACACTCAAAACGTTTTTCAAAATACCATTTGGGGTATCTTGATGAAAATGAAATCAACAAAGTTGATATACTGGCCGGGGCATTCATGCTGTTACGAAAGAGCGCTCTGGATGAAATCGGTCTGCTGGACGAAATATTTTTTATGTACGGTGAAGATATTGACCTTTCGTACCGGATAACACAGGGTGGCTACAACAACTATTATTTTCCGGAAACACGCATCATTCACTACAAAGGAGAAAGCACAAAGAAAAGCAGTGTGAACTATGTACTGGTTTTTTACCGGGCTATGGTGGTTTTCGCGCGGAAACATTTTACTGCCAAAAGAGCCAGAGCCTTTGCCTTTTTCATCAATATTGCCATCTATTTCCGTGCTTTCCTCGCTATCCTATTCCGCTTTTTCAAAAAGTTAATTTTACCGATACTGGACACGCTTATTTTGTTTAGTGGGGTTGTTCTCGTCAAAATGTTCTGGGAAAATAACATTGTCTATCCCAACGGCGGTCATTACCCCCCCTTATTTTCACATTTTGTCCTGCCATCGTATGTAATCATATGGATTATAGCTATTTATTTTAACGGGGGATATGACAAACCGTTACGTATCCGCCCGGTGATACGTGGAGTTTTTTCGGGAACTGTTTTAATACTTATCCTGTATGCGCTGGTGCCGGATAGTTTGCGGTTTTCTCGGGGACAGATTCTCACGGATATGACCTGGGCGCTTGTCAATCTGAGTGCACTACGGTTTTTGCTTCATGTTCTGAGCATCCCCGGATTTAAACTTGGGAAGCCGGCCAACAAGCGGTTTTTGGTTATCGGTGATGAAAAAGAGGCCAGGCGTGTGGCGTCTATTCTAAAAAATTCTTACGTTACCCCGGGCTTTGTCGGGCTCATAAGTCCTGATGAAAAAGTCGAAAAGCCGAAAGGCTTTTTGGGAAATATCTTACAGGTAAAAGATATTATCAATATCTTTTCTGTCGATGAAGTTATTTTCTGCTCAAAAAGCATTTCTCATCAGACCATTATTGACAAAATGACCGGATGGAAATCGGAACATATCGATTTTAAAATCGCTCCGGAAGACAGCCTTTCTATTATCGGTAGTAGCTCCATCAACACGCAGGGCGAATTATACACAGTGGATATTAATTCGGTGGATAAACCTGCAAACCTGCGGAGCAAGCGGCTTTTCGATATGATAACGTCGCTGGTATTTTTGGTACTTTATCCTGTAATTTTGTTTCTTGTGAGACATCCGGTGGGATTTCTAAAAAATATTCTTAAAGTTTTGTTTGGCTCCAGGTCGTGGGTGGGTTATACTCCTGTGAGCGAAGCCGCTATTCATCTGCCGGATATAAAACGCGGTGTACTTTCACCAGCAGATGGTATGAAACCTGATGTGCCTGACGATGAAATCTTACAGAAACTCAATGTCTTGTATGCCCGCGATTATAGTGTCCAAAAAGATTTGAATCTTATTCTATCTGCTTTTAGGAAGCTGGGACAGTCATAAACTCCATATTTCAGAAATGTTGTATAATAAATGAAGAAAATAAAAAAGTCGCTCAAGGCCATGGGTGCTATTCTCAGAAATCCCTGGCTACTGAATCGGGTGCTGGCAGATGATACGGTTTGGGAAAAGTATCTTCATAAGAAAAACCATCCTGAAAAAGGGTTGCCTGTAGTTGAGCTTGATACGCTCTTCCCGGAATTTTCAGAAGTGCTGAATACTTTTGCGTTTTTGGATGGAGGGTCATTGCCAATAGATGTTGCACTACTGAAGTTGCTGGCAAAGCAATACGCTGATTGTAAGTATTTTGAAATTGGCACATGGCGTGGTGAGAGTGTGGCTAATGTAGCCGATGTAGCATCCCAATGTTTCACTTTGAATCTCTCCAAAAGGGAGATGTTGGAAAGAGGGCTGGATGAGAAATACGCTGATTTACATGGTTTTTTCTCCAAAGGAAAGGAAAATATTACCCATTTGGAGGGCAATTCGCTGACTTTCGATTTTTCCGGATTCAACAAAAAATTCGATTTGATTTTTATCGATGGCGACCATCATTATGATGTTGTAAAAAAGGATACGGAAAACGTTTTTGCTCATCTGGTTCATGAGAAAAGTATTGTTGTTTGGCACGATTATGCCTACCACCCCGAAAAAATGCGACCGGAAGTATTTGCTGCCATTATGGATGGGATGCCGGCTGACAAACGGAAATACCTCGTGCATGCTGCCAATACAATATGTGCTGTTTTTGTTCCGGAGGTCTTGAAAACCCATCCTTTGAAAACCCCGGTTAAGCCCTGCAAACGATTCAAAATAAGTATTGAATCTCAAAAATTATAATCTCCTGTATTCCTTTTACCACAATTGGTGAAAATTTTCTGGGACAGAAATATACATAGAAATACGAAATTTGAAAAGCATTCGTAAATATTCTGTATAGATTTGAGAACCATAATGTTAATTAAGAATGAAACTTTAGTTATATAGAAACCATTAAAACATTATTTTTGCAGCTTAATTTATGGGAAGAATTATAGCGATAGATTACGGGCAAAAAAGGGTTGGCCTTGCGGTAACCGACGAGTTGCAGATTATTGCCACTGGGCTGGAAACCGTGGCGGCGAAAGATGTGTGGAAATATCTCTCAGATTACTTGCAGCGCGAAAATGTGGAGGCCATTGTTGTAGGCGAACCTCGCGACATGATGAACCGTCCATCGGATTCGAGTCGCTTTGTGGAACCTTTCGTTAGGAAATTAAGAAAGGCTTATCCCGATATGAAGATAGAACGTTTTGATGAACGTTTTACATCAAAAATAGCTTTTCAGACTATGATTGATGGCGGGCTGGGAAAGAAAAAACGTCGCAACAAGGCCCTAATTGATACCATCAGCGCAACCCTGATCCTACAATCTTATCTTGAATCAGTAAAATAGAAACCTTATGTTACCCATCACCGCATACGGACATCCCACCTTGAAAAAGAAAGGGGAAATTATTGACAAAGACTATCCGGGACTGGAGAAGCTTATTGAAGACATGTTTAAAACCATGTATGAGTCTAACGGCGTAGGTCTGGCTGCCCAGCAGGTAAACCGCACCATCCGGCTCTTTTTGGTCGATGCCTCACCTTTTGCAGAAGAACATCCTGAGACCAACAATTTTAAACGTGTTTTTATAAATGCTCATATTGACCGTGAGGAAGGCGAAGTATGGGAATTTGAAGAGGGTTGCCTGAGTGTTCCGGGTATCAACGAGTATGTTTCGCGTAAGCCCGTTATTTACATGAGTTATTACGACGAAAGTTTCAATTTTCATAAAAGTGAGAGGTTTGAGGGTATTCCGGCACGCATCATGCAGCACGAATATGACCACACCGAGGGTATTCTTTTTGTTGACCGCCTTCCCAGTTTTAAAAAGTTACTTCTAAAAAGGAAACTCAGCGACATAAGTGCCGGCAAACACAAAGCTACCTACAAGATGATTTATCCGCGAAAGAAGGTAAAACATTAACTAATAATAATTTAATTGAGATTCGGATTTACCGGAAACTTATCCCATAAGCGATAATCCTGGCCAAGTTTGCGGGTCAGCTTTTTCCACAACAAGTCCGATTTGGTTGTGAGTATGATTTCAGCGGATGCCTTGGTAATGGCCCATGAATTTCTTTTTAACTCTTCCTCCATTTGGCGGGCTCCCCATCCGGCATAGCCGAGAAAAAACCTGCTATTTTGTGGGGTAAGCCTTTTCAACTGCGTCATTTCAAGCACATCTTCCATATTTCCACCCCAAAAAAGTCCTTTCAGAATCTCGATAGAGTCACTAATTTGGTCGCCAAGGGAGTGAATAAAAAACAGACGGTTTGGTTCCACCGGTCCGCCAAGGTATAACGGAGTTTCCAACTCGGGAAAATCTTCCGATACTTCGCTAAGCAATTTGCTTACAGGTTTGTTCAGTATAAGGCCAAAAGAACCCTCCGGATTATGTTCGGCCAGTAAAATAACCGAACGGCCAAAATAATAATCTCCCATGAAAGGCTCTGACAGCAACAACCGGCCTTTTGCAGGCTTCAGATTATTGGGTTTTATTTGTACCAGTCGGTCGATTTTCATTTTTCCGCTTATTACTTTATTTTTACACCCTATTAATTAATCAAAAAACATACCAAACCATTTTGGATAAGACAAACAATCACAACAGGTTTCTTGAGCTGCGAAATGCTTACCCATACTTTGCGTTTCAAAGTTATTCTATTTTCCGGACAAAAACAAATCTGCGGGTAAAATACCTTTTCGACCTGGCAGGAAAGTACTCATTTCAGCCGGAGATAGAAATACCTTTACGTGATTTTTACAACTTTGAAAATGTACCAGATAACGTTGTCGATAATCTAATTTTTAATATCGGTATGGTGGAGTTGGTGAGCTACTGGAAAGCAGCCTGTCCGCCAAAGGTGATTGTGCGGGCAGGCCATCTGGATGCAGAACAGATCTCCTGGTGGAAAAAGCTCTATTTCAATGGTTTGGGCGAGTTTTTCTATCTCAATGGTATAAAGGTGAATAGGGATTATTTCATGGAAATCATTTCAGAAGGTGAGGCGAAAGAAATTTCAAATGTAAGGCTTGATAGTGAACAAGTGCTGGTTCCCATTGGGGGGGGCAAAGATTCTGCAGTAAGCCTTGAATTATTGAAGATAAGAGACTTAAAAGTAATACCGTTTTTGCTGAATCCCCGCGAAGCCAGCCTGCGAACCATCCATATTTCCGGTTTTTCAGAAGAGAATTCCATCATTGTCAACCGGAAGCTTGACCTTAAATTACTGGAACTAAACGAAGCCGGATTTTTGAACGGCCATACGCCGTTTTCGGCGTTGTTGGCTTTTGTGTCAGCTTTCACAGCACTTTTGTCAGGCAGCGGTAATATTGCTCTTTCCAACGAAAGCAGCGCCAACCAAAGTACAGTTCCGGGCTCCAAAATCAACCATCAATATTCCAAATCGTTTGAATTTGAACAAGATTTCAACGGGTATGTGAAAAGATATATCCACCCGGAATTGCACTATTTCAGTTTTCTGCGGCCCCTGAATGAATTACAGATTGCTGCTTTGTTCTCCAAATTTCCACAGCACCATTTTAGCTTTCGTAGTTGCAACGTGGGCGGCAAAACGGACAGCTGGTGCGGAGATTGTCCCAAATGTTTATTTACTTACGTGATGTTATCGCCTTTTTTACCCCAAGAAAAATTAGAGAAAATATTTGGTAAAAACCTACTGGAAGACAGCAGCCTGAAAACGATTATGGACAAGCTGGATGGTAAAGCGGCCGTGAAACCTTTTGAATGCGTGGGGACACCGGAAGAAGTAAATGCTGCACTTTGGGAATCGGTCGACACCAAAAAAGTTGACGTACAAATTCCGTTGGTTCAAAACATTGTTTTGCAGGAAAGCAGACCGGATAATGAAGCTTTTCAAAAGTTGCTTCACCATCTGAACCAAGAGCATTTTCTTTCGGAAAAGTTCTTCCAAATTATTAAAAAGGCCATCGACAATGTTACCGTTTAAAGAAATATTCACGGAAGGGAAGTCTACTCTTATCCTCGGCTTTGGAAAGGAGGGACGTTCGACATTTTCCTTTTTATCGAAACATTTTCCGGGATGCAAAGTTGGGATTGCCGACCAAAATACACAGATTGCGGATGAGGAAATTAATACTCCGCTTCATCTCGGTAAGGATTATCTGCAAGCCATAAACAATTACGATTTGATTATCAAATCACCTGGAATCATACTTGGGGATATTCCGGAAAACACAAAAGAAAAAATCACTTCCCAAACGGACCTTTTCCTACATAAATTTGGCCGGCAAACTATTGGCGTAACAGGAACTAAAGGGAAAAGTACTACGGCCAGTCTGATTTATCATCTACTGAAAAATACGGGAAAACATGCTGTATTAATGGGCAATATCGGTCTGCCTGCCTTCGATTTTATTGAAAAGATTAATGCTGATGATCTAATTGTTTATGAATTGTCGGCTCACCAGCTCGAGTTGGTACACAGCAGCCCACATATAGCTGTGTTACTGAATATTTTTCCTGAACATTTGGATTATTTCGGCACTTTTGAACGATACAAACGGGCTAAACTGAACATTTTCCGATTTCAAAAAACAGGTGACAACGCCTTTTGTGGAGAAGAGATTCCGGATATGGCTGGCCATTGCGAAACGGCAAAGAGTTTGAAAAATGGCTTTCGTCCAGAAGATCTGCTGCTACGTTGCGGTTTAATGGGCGAACATAATCTGAATAATATTCTGCTGGCTTTTCGTGTCCTACATTGTCTTGGGATACCGCTTACCTTGCTACCACAGGCTTTAACCGGCTTCAACACTTTGCCTCACAGGCTGGAATATGTTGGACATTTTGGCGGTGTTGATTTTTACAACGACAGTATCTCCACCGTTCCACAATCGACCATGGCGGCGGTAAAAAGTATCCCGCAGGTGGATACACTTATTCTCGGTGGTTTCGACCGTGGACTTGACTATAAGGAATTGGTAGATTTTTTAACGGAAACAGAAATAAAAAATATTTTCTTTCTCGGAAAAGCGGGAGAGAGGATATTGAAGCTGTTTGAAGCCACAGTTAACCATAAAAACCTTTTTCCGGTAGTTGGTTTGTCTGATATTTTTGTTCAATTGCAAGAACTTCAAGATGTTTCCTGTTGTCTGTTATCACCTGCTGCCGCGAGTTACGACCAGTTTCATAACTTCGAACACCGGGGAGATTTTTTTAGGAAGTTGGCAGAGAAGTTTGGGAAAAATAAATAAAAAACGGGGCTTTCGCCCCGTTTTTTTTATTGTTATGCTTTTTCTTCTTCGACTTTTATTTTTACAGTTGTTTTTTTTACCGGAGCCTTCTTAGCAGGTGCTTTTTTTTCAGCAGGTTTTTTTATCTCCTTTTCTTCGGATTTAACAACCTTTTTTACCGCCACTCTCTTTTTAGCAACAACTTTTTTTGGTTTTGGCTTTTCCTCCACTGTTTTAACTACTACTTCTTTGGGAACCTCAGCAACAACCGGTTTCTCAAACTTCGCGTTAAGTTTTTTTCTTCTTCTTAATCTCCCGTACGAACCGTTTACAATTTTACCTCTTTTCGTCTTTTTGTCACCTTTTCCCATTGTTATATAGTTTTAAATGAATGATTAGATTTAATTTACTGCTGTAAAATTATTAAAAAAACCACAGTCTCCAAAATTATTACCCGATTTTTCTTTTTTGAAGAAACTCTTTCTCAAAAAGTTCGGAATGTTTGATAGTGCGTTTTGCCCATTCGATGAGGATATCCAGCTTCTCCTCATCACTTAACTGCCAGGAAATAGATGACTTCCTCAGTTTTTCCGTAAGGGCGAAAAGTGTTAGTGCTGCAGAAACAGAGATATTGTAGCTCTCTGTAAATCCGTACATAGGAATGCGCAGGTACTCATCAGCATGGACAATAGCCGCTTCTGAGAGGCCTTTCAATTCCGTTCCGAAGACCAATGCCATCTTCCCGTCAAGGGGAATCTCTTCCAGCGTCTGATCATTGGTATGCGGTGTAGTGGCCACTATTCTGTAGCCGGCTTTGCGCAAAGCATCATAAGCCACCGGTGTGTTGTCTTCCGATTCATTGTACTTTATCAGGTTCAGCCACTTAGAAGAGCCCATGGCCACTTCCGGATTTACCTGATACCGGTTCCTGTTTTCAATAATGTGAATATCCTGAATACCGGTGAGATCGGCACTACGCAGCACAGCACTTGCATTGTGTGGCTGATAAATATCTTCCAGTACCACCGTGATATGCCGTGTGCGGTTCTGAATAACTTTATCGAAGAGCTGCCTCCGGTTTTCGGTAAGATATCCCGACAGAAAGTCTAAAAATTCATTTTTCGTTTGTATGTCCATACGCGAAGCAGAACCAGGGGACTCAGTCCCCGGTCAATTATATTACCTCCTACAGAGGCTGATTAGTTATTGATTCGGAGCACATGATTATGAAACAGATATGGAATATATCATACTAAAGATCTTTTTTCGGATACATTTCGTTCCACCACTGCGGCTGGTCTTTCAAGTATTTTGCCAGCCAGGCGAAAATGGTCTTCTGCCATAAAATCCGCTTGTTGTAATCAACAATATGATGATTCTGACCTTTTATCTCCACAAATTTTACCGGACGTCCGAGTAGTTTCAGTGCAGTGTAAAGCTGAATACTTTCGCCAGTGGGCACGTTGGTGTCGGCAGTTCCCTGAATAAGCAACATGGGTGTGTGGATTTTTTCTGCATTGAACAGCGGACTGTGGTCAACGTAAAGTTTTTTGTTATTCCACGGGAAACTATTGGCGGAAGCCACAGAGCTGTACAAATAGCCCCAGTATCCCTGGCCCCAGTAAGAGCTAATGTCGCTGATACCCGCGTGAGCAATGGCTGTGGTAAAAATGTCCGTTTGTGTTTGCAGCCACATTGTCATATACCCACCATAAGAGGCTCCGAGGCATCCAACGGCATTCGGGTTAACCTGAGGATGAGCTTTGATAAATTTTTTGGTTCCTTCAATAATGTCGCTGGCATTTTCTTTGCCCCAGCCGTTTACATGTAGTGCCGAGAAATCCTGACCATATCCGATAGCACCGCTGGGCTGGAGGTCATATACGATGTATCCCATGGCAGCAAATAGGTTTTTCGGGTAACGACCGCCGAAATCTCTTGATGTAGGAACTGTTCCGCCATAGTAATAAACCAACAACGGGTATTTTTTACCGGGATTATAATCCGGTGGATAATAAATACGTCCTTGTATGGTATATCCCTGTTTGTTTTTAAAATTCCAGTCTTCTGTTTTCCCGAATTTGATGTTGGCAAAAAATGTTTTTTCCGGATTGGCTATTTCCGATTGCTTGTTTTCTTTCAGATCGTACAGCCAGCCTGTAGTAGGGTAGGAGATGCTACTTCCCGAATAGCTCATAACCTGTGCTTTTGGAGCAAAGCTTACACCCGTTACCACATCCACATTCATAGATAGCCTTTTAAAATTATGGTTATCAGTATTATACTTCCAAATATCAACATAAGACCTATCTTGTGTCAGAAAGTAAATCTGATGATCCGATGGATTCCACCAGGCATTTTCTATGGATGGATTGAAGTTTTTGGTTATAGGCTCTATTTTCTTGGTAGCAAGGGTATAGATGTAAGCCTGAATATCGAAATCATTGGGAATTTTGGCTTTTTTCAAATGAATTCCGGCTCCGTCAAACATGGCGGCACTTCCGGTAACCAGCAATTGTTTCCCGTTTGGCGAATAAACAGCGCTGCCGCCAAAACTGGCATTCCAAAGGGTATCCACCTGTCCGTTTTTAAGATCCATCTGCATCATAACCTGTTTGGTATAAGGACGTTTTGAATAGTAGGGGAAACTTTGTGAAAATAGAATATGGTTTTCGTCCTGCGAAATATCTTGTAGATTGTTGGTAAGATAGCCGTAAGTGAGTTGTTTGGTGCTGTGATCTGCCGGGCGAAACAGAAACAGTTGTGTACGTGTGCGATACCATGGCCAGCGATCGGGCATCCCCCGGAGTTCATAAACACCAGTTTTGTTTTTCTTATATTTTTCGCGAACGGAATAGATGATGAAATCACCTTTCGGACTCCAGTTGTAACCCGAAAACTGCTTGGAAGTTTTCATTAAAAGCGTCTCTTTGTGCGTTTTTAGGTTATAGGCCATCAACGCGGAAGTAATTCCGTTTTTCGTTACATAACTGATATTATGTGTCCCTGGAATCCATTCTATCTGGCTTATGTCGCCATGACGTGACGAAAACAAAACCTGATTTGTTTTAGAGTTCCTTACTTCGACCCTGTTGACAGTCTTCCCTTTGGGAGGATAGGCCTCAGAATACCGCAACAAAATCAGGCTGCCATCATCGCAAAGGGCTGTTGCCGTAAGTTTCTGTCCGAGTAGAATATGTGAAATATCTAAAAATTGCGTGTCTGTTAAAGAGGCTGTTATAGCTTTGGTGGTGAAAGACTTGGTATACGACAGGGAGACTTTTACAGGCATGACAGGCGTTGTACCTTTCTTCACAAGTGATTTTACAACAACAAGATATCGCCCTTTTTCAAGTTTTAATGAGGCATCTTTTGTAACCGGCTTGTTATCGGTGCTATAGTTGAAGGTCTTCTTCTCGCCCTTTACAAAAACTTCAAAAGGAAGCTTGCTTTCGGCTTTTAGTTCCAATTTCACAAACCGGTTTGCATTTAAATAAAAGGCCTGCCAGTAAATGGCGTACGGTGCAGAATTATTGATTTTCAATGCTGTTTGAGCCATAGTCGTTTCCCATCTCAGCGTTTCGTTGGCATTTTTCAGAAAGATTTTTCCCATTTTGGGGTCGGAAACTTTCTTCTGGGAAAATTTCAGTAAGTCAACAGGCTGAAAAGTTTTTCCTTCCAGGTTCGGTTTGTTATTAAAGGCAGGTAATTGGACATCGAGAGGTCCTGCAACTAGAAATTGTTTTACCTGTACGTCATAGTTTACCGTGTCCTGAGCAAATCCGGCTCCTCCAAGTAAAAAAAGGAATCCGATAAAAAATATTCTGATTTTATACATATTAATATAGATTTTGATTAATATCGTTGTTGTGGGGAAGCTGCGGCAGACCGTCGTCTGTTGAGCCGTCATCCGGTGTTAGATTCTTAGGGTTAAGGATATTGTTTTTCATATCCAGAATCATGATGTTCTCAAGACTTGTCTTAACATAGCCCGGAGGAGTCTGAAAAATGGCTTGCGGGATATTCATCTTTCTAACTTTAGTGACTTTCGTAACGAGTTTGTTGCCGTCAGTGGTATAATTGACAGATTTCAAAACAATACCTTCCTCCAGTAACCTCATATAATCTTTGCTTCGGCTCAGACTGGTTTGAATGGTAAAAGGATTCATAGCCCTGCTAAATGCCATAATCCGCTCAATATTGGCTTCATGATATGGTTTTACCTTTTGGGTTACCCACACGTGCTGCTTGACAATGCTGTCGATAATAATTTCATATTCTGTACCTGGATAACCGAGAAGCGTATCCCTTTGGCCTGTCTTTCTAACAGTCACATCCGGGAAAACCCTCAGGCTATCCGGTTTTGCCTGATTTCGCTTAAAAGATGCCAGTGCTTGTTTTATATCTTGTTTTTTTTGTTCGGGGGCGAAGGCCAGCAGTTTGGTCAGCTGTCCTTCGGCCATCTCGGCGGTCGTTTTATTCAAATCTTCGGCAGTTCCCTGCCAGTAGGCCCTGTGCTGCGCAAAAATAAGTGTAATAAGTTTTTTGTTAAAATTGATTATGCTGATGGAGGTCGGCTTGTCGATTCGGATAATGCTGTCCTGAATAAAGGTAGTACTAAAAGATTTGTTTCCGAAACTATCGCTGCTTTGTGTCGTAATGACCCATCCAGCTTCAGCTGTCTGTGCAAAGGCCAGAAACAAAAGTATTGTCCAGAAAAAAGCTGTTTTCCACATAAATAATTGTTAAATACCTGTTTAAAAAAATGGATTCTTCAAATTTTCAGCGTAACAAATGTACACGAAATTCTCTCACCCTGAATTACCCGCGTAAAAGGTGAAAAAAAATTACGCGAGAGTACGGCTGTTTCTTCTGTGAAACTTTATTTTGAAATTTTTTTCAAAAAAAATCAGTATTTTCACCGGGAAAGGCAAAAAAAATTGCGGCTTGTTATTTTATTATACCGAATAAAAATATACTTTTGCAAACTCAAAAAAAATCCGTACAATGTCGAAAAAGAAACAAAAAGAAAAGAAAACACAGCAGCAGTTTGAGAATATTGAAGAATCTCTTTCCAGAACAGAAGAATATATTGTTGAACACCAGAAGCTTCTAACTATTATCGTGGCTATTTTGGTTGTCATTGTTTTGGGATTTTTTGGTCTTAAAAAATATTATCTGCAACCGAAAGAGAAGGAGGCGCAGGAACAAATTTACCCTGCACAGCATTATTTCCAGGCCGATTCTCTGGACAAAGCCCTTTACGGTGATGGAAACAACCTCGGCTTTGTGGATATTGCCAAAACTTATAGCATCACCAAAGCCGGGAATTTGGCTAATTATTACGCCGGCATTTGTTTCCTGAAAAAAGGGAATTATGGTAGTGCCGTCAAGTACCTGAAAAAATTTGACAGTGATGATGAAATTGTTGGTCCCATGGCTAAAGGAGCCCTTGGCGATGCCTATCTGGAGGAAGGGAAAAAAGCCGAAGCGGTTACCTCCTATATGGAAGCTGCCAATCTGAAAAATAATGAGTTTACCAGTCCGATGTTTTTACTCAGGGCCGGCGAGGTAAACGAAGATATAGGAAATTACGATCAAGCCATTGTAGTATATAAACGCATTCAGCAGGAATATTCTAAAAGTGTGGAAGCCAGAAATATTCAAAAATATATTGCCCGGGCCGAGGCGTTGAAAAAGAATAAATAACAAAAGATTTTCTCAAAAAAAAACCTGATGGAAATCCATCAGGTTTTTTTATTTCCGTACTTTCGTAACAAAACTGAAACCGGGAGGTTATGAAAAGAAAAATAGATCTCAGAATTGTATTTATGGGGACACCCGATTTTGCTGTATCCTCTCTGAAAGCTTTATTGGACGCTGATTATAATATTGTTGCCGTCATAACTGCACCGGATAAACCAGCAGGGCGGGGAAAGAAAATAAGCCAACCGGCAGTGAAAAGATATGCTGTGGGACAAGGTTTGAAAGTTTTGCAACCCCCTAAGTTAAAAAACCCGGAGTTTTTGAAAGAATTAAAGTCGCTGAAAGCTGACTTGCAGGTGGTGGTGGCTTTCCGGATGCTTCCGGAGCAGGTTTGGGACATGCCACCTATGGGAACCATCAACCTGCATGCCTCTCTTTTGCCGCAATACCGCGGAGCAGCGCCCATTCATCATGCCATCATCAATGGTGAAAAAGAGACGGGACTAACCACATTCCTACTTCAAAAAGAGATTGATACGGGGAATATTTTGTTCCGGAAAAAGCTGGAAATAGGTCCGGAGGAAACCGTAGGCGAACTGCATGACCGGATGATGGTTGCCGGTGGACAGCTGCTGGTGGAAACCATCGAAAGACTTTGTAAAGGCGGAGTTGTCCCTATTGACCAGAATCAGCTTATTCCATCCGGAATCGTACTAAAACCTGCTCCAAAAATTTTCAAAGAAAACTGCCGGATCAGATGGAATAACGACTTGGATACTGTGCATAATTTTATCCGTGGTCTTAGTCCGTATCCATGTGCTTTTTCTATGCTTACCTCTCCCGATGGAGAGAGTATTATCATGAAAATTTATAAAGCCTCACGGGAAAAAAGTCCCCGGCAGTTTCATCCCGGAACCATTTTTACGGATGGCAATACCTACGTAAAAGTGGCTGTTGTAGATGGCTTCATCCGGCTTCATGAGCTACAACTGGCAGGCAAAAAGAGGTTGCAAATCGCAGAATTTCTACGTGGTTTTACCATCAACGATAGCTGGCACTTTGCCTGAAAAAGTGCCTTCAGCCCTTGTCTTTAGCCTGTTTAGCCCGATCTTATTAACAAAATAAGGGATTTATCAACATTTCCTGACTTTTTTTAGCATATATCCTTGCATTTGATTAATTTACCACTATATTTGTTACATCAATTGTTTAAATGTTAATTAAAAATTAAAAATTATGAACAAAGCTGAATTGATTGACGCTATGGCTGCAGGTGCCGGCTTAAGCAAAGCAGATGCTAAAAAAGCTCTCGATGCTTTTGTTGGTTCCACCACTGATGCACTCAAAAAAGGTGAACGTGTTGCATTGGTAGGATTCGGATCTTTTTCTGTTTCCACCCGCTCGGCCAGGAAAGGCCGCAACCCCCAGACGGGTAAAGAAATTAGCATCCCTGCTAAAAAAGTTGTTAAATTTAAAGCAGGTGCTGACTTATCAAAAGGTGTAAAATAATTGCATCTTTACTTCAGTAGAAACGTCTGGTATTTTCGTGCCGGACGTTTTTTTTATACCTTCTTTCCTCTACTCATCACAGGCCGATAACCGAGGTGTTTCAAAATGAAACGATAGGGGAGTCCCGCATCTTCTCCGGCATAATCGACACCCACACGGGACGCTACAATAATTTGTGCCTCCTGTGGGACAAATCCGTCATCGGCTATCCAGAGTATATTTCCTGCCAGAGAAACAGCATTATACTGCCGTGTAATACCCAGCGCCTGACAAACTTTGGCCGGGCCGTTGGTAAGCAGTTTCCCACCGAAGAGCATCTTGCGACGAATTTGCTGTGTTTCAATTCCTTCCGTGGCGATAATTCCCCGTATAAGCACGGCATGGGGAACATCTCTTCCAGCAGTTACCACATTAACCAGATGATGCATACCGTAAGTGAAATAAACATAACTAACACCACCAGCAAGATACATGATTTCAGTACGTACGGTGCGTCTTCCGTTATAAGCATGTGAGGCACGGTCAGTTACTCCGGCGTAGGCTTCGGTTTCTGTAATCATTCCACCACAAAGATGGCCATCAATATGACTGAAAAAATATTTACCTAACAACAACCGGGCAATTGTCACCACATCGGGTTGCCGATAAAAAGAGAGGGGTAACTTCTTCACATCCCCAATTTTATTATAAATAATAAGTGTAGCCCAGGCTGGCCGTGATATACATCAAGCTCATTTTTATACTCCTATCGTACAATTTTCCATCGTAACCGGTACCGATTACATGTTTAAAATTAGTTTTAGAATTAAGGATTCTTCCTTCGATAAAGAAGCCGTGATGACTCGCTCTGAAATTAATTTTTGTCTCCATACCGTAAGCAAAAGAAAATGCTTTGCTGCGCTGCCGATAATAAGTGGAGGACGGATTGGGGCCGGGAGGTATAATACTGGTAACAGTAATCTGATATGCAGGGGAATATGTCACCATAGCACCGACCAGTGGAGCAAGGTCCCACGATACTTTATTTCCCAATGGTACGTGCAAATAATACCTCAGATAAATACCACCCAGGGTCCAGCCATTGGAGCTGAAATATTCCTTTTGTGTATCGTCCAATACATTTCTATAGTACTTGTCCAGCTTATTCATACTGTATTTTGCAGAACAGACCTCTACATCAACACCCAGCCCGAAATAGTCAGATAATTGATAGTCGTACGAAACCTGAATGTGAATACCATTTCCGGCAACACCCGAAGAGCTGTCAGCCAGATTATTATTGCCCAAATCGCTCAAAGGGAACATGGCGCCGGCCGAAATGGCAAAAGTTTGCTTTCCTGCCTGTCCATACATCATAACCGATAGCAGGACGAAAAAGAGTAATAAGGCTGATTTTTTCATGTTGAATCCTATATGTTTTAGCAAAAGTAAGGTATCTGGGGCTAAATTGCAACCGTACCCGAAATAAATAGGTTTGTGGTGAACTGACGCTTATAAAGACAATCAGGAAGGCCCTCTTTACAACTCCAATTTCAGTTCGTTTGAGAGTCTTATACGTTCATCTTTTTGCCTGATTAGCGTTCTGTTATCAAGCAGCCATTCGATCACAGAGAGGATTTTATCTTCCTCAAAATCAGGGATAAGGGGGATAATCTCATATAGGTGTCGGGCACTACCTGAAAGCATTGCCTTGAGTTTGGTTTCGATTTGCTCGAATTCAAGGGTATGAAGACCAGTTTCGTTTACCGAAAGGCAAACATCACAAATGCCGCAGCGATTTCCGCTGTCTTCTCCAAAATAGCGCAGCAGCTGGGTACTCCTGCATTCACGGTTGTTGGTTAGGAAATCGACCAAAGCATCCAGCCTCTGTGCCGCTGCATCTTTCAGGTTTTGGTAATTCTCTTTGGAAAATCCGATATTTGCAATCGGAAGTCGCACAGTATTATAGAAAATCTGCGGTTGAGACTTTAAAGGAAAATAGCTGAGAATATTTAGTTTGCTAAGATAAGACAAAGCGGCAACAACTTTTTCCGGTTTCATGCCGGTACGTTTGGCAATTAGTTTTTCGTGAATATTCACATAATCGGTAAACAAGCCGCCATAGGAGCGTAGTATTTCTTTCAGTAGCCTTTCAAAGTTGGCGTTTTCCACAATAAATCGGTACAGTTGCTCATTGTTCAACATGATTTTCAATCGCGAATAGTGGCCTCCCGATTCATCAAAAGCAATAAATCCCTCTTTCTCTAATAGCTTAATGGTGTTGTAAGTGGTGAGTAACCCGAAACCATAATCATTAACAAAGTCTGTAATCTTAAAATTGTAGCCCATGTCTTTGCCGCTGCCTTCAGGAATATTAAAATAGTTTCCCAGTGCGTTGTATATATTCCGGATAGTCTTAATGTCAGGAAAAGATTCAGTAAGCTGTTTTTTGGCATGTCCAATATCCTGGTTATTGAAGAGGAGGAAGGCTACCGACGATTTTTCATCGCGCCCTGCCCGTCCGGCTTCCTGAAAATACGATTCAAGGCAGTCGGGAAGGCTGTAATGAATGACTTGCCGCACATCGGGTTTGTCGATGCCCATTCCAAAAGCATTGGTAGCCACCATAACCCTGATTTGTCCCAGATTCCAGGCATGTTGCCGCTGGCTGCGCGTGCGGTTGTCAAGTCCTGCATGGTATGAAGTTGCTGCAATCTTGTTCTTAACTAAAATATCCGCCAGCTCCCTGGTCTTTTTCCGATTTCGCACATACACGATGGACGAGCCCTTTGAATTGGCCAACAAACGGAGAACACGGCTGGTTTTATCGCTCTCCTTATATACACGATACGCCAGGTTTCGGCGTTCAAAACTGCTTTTAAAGACATTCCTCTTTTTAAAGCGGAGCTTATCCATAATGTCTTCTACCACTCTTGGTGTTGCCGTAGCCGTTAAAGCAAGTACTGGAACCCGCGGGTAAAAACTCTTTATTTCAGCAATCCGCAGATAGGGCGGACGAAAGTTGTATCCCCACTGCGAAATGCAATGTGCTTCATCCACAGCGATAAGGTTAACATCTATTTTAGCCAGCGCCATCTGGAAGGTCTGGTTAAGTAACCTTTCCGGAGACACATACAAAAACTTGAGCTTATTATGAATGGCATTGGAATAGATAGATTCTATTTCGTTGTAATACAATCCGGTGTAAAGCGCTCTGGCCGGGATGTTCATTTTCCGGAGACGGTCAACCTGATCCTTCATAAGAGCCAGCAACGGGGTAATAACGAGACAGCATCCCTGGTTTATCAATGCAGGTATCTGAAAAGTCAGTGATTTGCCGCCACCTGTAGGCAGCAGGGCAAACGTGTCTTTCCCCGAAAGCACAGAATCGATAATCTCCTCCTGCATGGGACGGAAACTTGAAAACCCCCAGTATTTAGTCAATATTTCTTTTGCCTCTTTACTCAAAATTTTTTCTTTTTGCTAAGCGTTTATACTTCGGCTACCGCAAAGTACAGATGATTGAAAGGATAAAGATAAGAAAAATTAAGAAAAGGACATCAATTTGTCTCAGACAGGACGACATCTTTCGGATAACACAAAAAATATTTGGTTGTAGGTTTGGATAACAGATTGATATTTAGCTGGTCAGACACTTCTGTAATATCTTTGACTGTACCATCCTTAAACAAAATGTTGATGTTATCGGCGCCGGGGTGATAGGTGTAATTGGCTGTTTTCTCAAAAAAGACAAAATAGTCTGTTTCGTCTTCTATAAGGTGGTATTTCTTCTTTGTCGCTTCTCTGATGGTATCGATTCTGTCCTGCGCAAAAGGCTCATTCTGCATTTCGATGCGAAACAGCCGGCGGTTGACCAATGCCCGGCTGAGTTGCGATAAGATTTTGTCAGGGTGCTGCATCCACAATTTCAGAGAGGTGTAAATATCGTAGTCGTCCAGCAAGGCAAAATCTTCCAAAACATGACTATTTTCAAGAAAATGCTTTTCGCGGATATCGTTTTCCAGAAAAAATTGCAGGGCAGGGGTGGCTGCTTTCAGTGTTTTTCCGTTCATGGCCAGCCATTTGGCACGTTTTAGCAGGTGGACAGCCATATATTCAGCCACCAGCACAGTTTTGTGCAGATAAACTTGCCAGTACATAATGCGGCGGGCAGTGATGAACTTTTCTACCGAGTAGATACCCTTATATTCAATAACCGGTTCATCGCCGGCAATTTGCAACATATTCAGCAGCCGCTCGTAGTTGATGGTACCTTCGGAAACGCCTGTGAAAAAGCTATCGCGTTTGAGATAATCCAGCCTGTCCATATCAAACTGACTTGTAATAAGTTTGTGCAGGAAATGTTTTTCATACCGGTCTCCAAAGATATCCAGTGCCATCTGCAGGCTACCGCCAAATTCTTTGTTCAGTTTCTGCATAAACCATACGGAGATCTGCTCGTGGCCAACATGGTTCACAATGCTGTGTTCCAGCGCATGCGAATATGGTCCGTGGCCCACATCGTGCAGCAGCATGGCGACTTCTGCTGCAAGCTGTTCTTCCAGGGTAATTGTGTGTCCTTTTAACCTAAGCTCTGCTAATGCCTTTGTCATCAGATGCATGGCACCCAGCGAATGGTGAAAGCGGGTATGCAACGCTCCGGGATAAACCAAATGTGCCAGTCCCAACTGTTTTATGCGCCGTAACCGCTGGAAAACCGGATGTTCGATAATATCAAAAACACGGTCTCCGGGAATGGTAACAAAGCCGTAAACCGGATCGTTGAATATTTTGCGTTTGTTGACCTGTGTTTTGCTCATAATTTTTGTTAAATTTGTTTGCTCAGCTTCTTGCGTGAGAAGAAAAGCCGGAACTTTGCCATGAACGTTATACTCAAAGTGTTTCCGAACATCTCTGAAGCAAAGATAGTCCTTAATATCGGACAATGAGTACGAACAAAAATAAACGAAAATGAATAAAACACGCATACTTTGGGCAGATGACGAAATAGTCATGCTGAAGCCACATATTATATTTCTGGAAGAAAAAGGCTTTGATGTTGTCGCCGTAAACAGTGGCAGTGAAGCGTTGGAATTGGTGATGGAAGAGAACTTCGATATTATTTTCCTGGACGAACAGATGCCCGGGTTGAGCGGCATAGAAGTATTGGAAAAAATTAAAGAGATACAGCCCAACATCCCCGTGGTGATGATCACCAAAAGTGAGGAAGAATCTATTATGGAAGATGCCATAGGCTCCAATATTGCTGACTACCTTATTAAACCAGTAAAACCCAGCCAGATACTACTGTCGCTCAAACGTAATCTGGAAAATAAGAAACTGACGAGCGAAAAGGCCTCACAAATTTATCAGCATGAGTTTCGCAGCATCAGCATGAAACTTCAGGGCAGGCTTTCCCCTGATGAGTGGACAGATGTTTACAAAAAGCTGGTTAGATGGGATATTGAACTTGAGAAATCAGATGACGAGGGCATCAGCGAAGTTTTGAAAATGCAGATAAATGAAGCCAACACTGGTTTTGCAAAGTTTTATGAACGTAACTATGCCGACTGGTTATATGGTAATACGGAGGAAAAACCTATCCTTTCCCACACACTTATAAAAAGGAAGGTCTTTCCGAGGTTAGATGAGGGTAATAAGGTTTTTCTGTTGGTAATTGATAATCTGCGCTACGACCAGTGGAAGATTATCGAGCCTATGGTTGGTGAATATTTTCGCGTAGAAGAAGATGATTTATATTATGCCATATTGCCCACCACGACGCAATACGCACGCAACGCCCTGTTTGCCGGGATGATGCCTTTGGAAATCAGAAAACGTTTTCCCCGGCTGTGGAAAGATGAACACGAAGAGGGAACAAAAAATCAATTTGAAGCCGAGCTATTGGGTGAGCAACTAAAACGTTACGGAAAAAAAATAAAGTATTCTTACCATAAAATTCTTCGCCAGGAGGAAGGACGTAAACTGGTTGAAGACATTTCCAATCTTATGGAGTATGACCTCAATGTTATCGTGTACAACTTTGTGGACATGCTTTCGCATGCACGTACTGAGATGGAAATTATCCGGGAGCTGGCTGATGACGAACCTGCTTACCGCTCGCTTATGAAGTCGTGGTTTGAACACTCCTCGCTCTTTGAAATTATTAAATATTTGTCAGGTAAGCAAGTCAAAATAATAATTACCACCGATCACGGTTCCATAAAGGTACAGCGTCCTGTGAAGATTGTTGGCGATCGTAATGTCAATACCAACCTGCGATACAAATTTGGAAAAAGCCTGAATTATAATAGCCGGGAGGTCTTTGAGATGAAAGACCCTGAAAAGTTTTTCCTACCCCGGCAGAACGTGAGTACCCGATGGGTTTTTACCCGTGGAACCGATTTCTTCGCTTATCCCAATAACTACAACTACTATGCTCGTTACTATTCCAACACTTTCCAGCATGGGGGCATCTCAATGCAGGAAGTTATGGTTCCCATTATTACATTGAGTTCCAAAGGGTGATGAAAAAAGTACTGTTTTCTAAAGCCCCAGAAGATTTAATATTAGCAGCAGCTAAAATACTGGAGGAGATGAATTCGGAGCACATTTTCGCTTTTTATGGTGAAATGGGTGCCGGAAAAACTACGTTCATCAAAGCTTTCTGTCATGTTCTGGGCAGCAGCGATGTTGTGCATAGTCCCACATTTTCGCTTGTAAATGAATATGAAGACAAGATGGGGAGAAGTCTGTATCATTTCGATTTCTATCGTATTAAAGATCTTGAGGAAGTATATGACATAGGATTTGAAGAGTATATTGACAGCGGAGACTATTGTTTTTTGGAATGGCCGGAACAAATTTCGGAACTTTTGCCCAAAATTTACGTATATATTTCAATTGAAGTAGATAAGGACGAAATACGAAAAATTACCTATTCACTGCAAAATTAAATTGATACACCATGGTTGAAGAAGGAAAAACCTTTCTGAAATTTTCGGGAGATGAAGTGCTCATGCCGAGGGAGGAGACGCTGGAACGGAGACCTCAGCAAAAGAAATTTATTATTGGTATTCCACTGGAGAAAGATGAAAATGAAAGGCGTATAGCCCTTGTTCCCAATGCAGTTGACCTCCTTGTGAAAAATGGTCATCAGGTTGTCGTAGAAGAGAATGCCGGTAAAGCAGCCCATTTTTCAAATGAAATGTATGCCGCTTCAGGTGCACAAATAACACAAACGGCTGCCGAAGTGTGGCAATCAGATATCATTGTTAAAATTGCTGCACCCGATGCCGGCGAGATTGACCTGATGCATAAAAACCAAACTATTTTCTCAGCCCTTATGTCCCAAAGTAAAAGCACGGTTTTTTTCAAAAAACTGATGGAGAAAAAGGCGCTGGCTATTGCTTACGAACTGATAAAAGATAAAACGGGTGCTTTCCCATTGATACGCTCCATGAGTGAGATTATCGGTAACACCTCTATAATGGTTGCTGCCGAATATCTTAGCAGTCCTAAATATGGAAAGGGGGTGATGCTGGGCGGTTTTCCTGGAATAAGGCCATCAGAGGTAGTGATTATTGGCTCCGGAACGGTAGCCGAATATGCAGCCCGCACAGCCTATGGCATGGGTGCTCAGGTGCGTATTTTTGATGACTCAGTTTATAAAATGCGCGACCTGCAAAACAAACTCAAATTCAGAATCTCAACTTCTGTTTTACAGCCCATTCTGCTGCTGAAAGCGTTGAAAGAAGCAGATGTGGTCATTGCTGCAAAACATTCTTCCTCCGGACATTCTGCCTGTATTATCTCTTCGGATATGGTCAAACAAATGAAACATGGTGCAGTGATAGTGGATGTGAGCATTGACCAGGGCGGATGTTTCGAAACTTCCCACCCTACATCACACCAGCATCCTGTGTTTCAGGAATATGGGGTAACACATTATTGTGTTCCCAACATCGCTTCCAGGGTTCCCCACACCGCTTCTTACTCGCTTAGCAACCATCTTACCGGGCTGCTGTTGAAAATTGGCGAAACAGGTAACATCAACCATTATATTAATCGCGACAAGCCTTTCAGCAAAGGCGTTTATATTTACAATGGCGCCCTCACCAACAAAAATATAGCCGATACTTTCAACCTCCCATTTCGAGATTTGGATTTGCTTACATCGGCACTGTATTGAAAATACTGAAATTATAACCTTGAGCTACGAAAACTAATAACCTGAAACTGTGAGTAAAGCTTGTATCGAACTCAGGTTAATAAAAATACTGTAAGAGAAAAGCCGCCCACTTTCCGGACGGTTTTTCTGCTTCATAAAAGAATAATGATTATTTCTTTTCCACGGTGGAGGTGATGGTGCTGCTGATGTCCATGGGGATTTCCATCCCGTTCTTTTCTACTTTCATTTTTATATCCTGTGTCAGGTGAGTTGACATTGTCCAGCCTGTTTTCGTGTCCACCACAACTTCCCCTGACTGGGTACCACTCAGGTTAATTGTCTGGCCTGCAACCTTATTCGCGGTTATAGTTCCTTCAATACCAATGGTTGCTTTTTTACCTGAAATTTTTTCAAGTGTATATTTTATATGAATTTTCATATTATCAGTTTTCATAGGCCTAATATCAGCTTCCCAGCTGTCGCCTACTTTCACTTTATGGTCGGGAAAAATGACGTAATTATTTCCGGATTTAATGTTTCCTGCAATTTTGTTGTTGTCCTTGAGCAAGGCTGACAAATCATAAGAAGAGATATTTCCGAGATGATCCATGGTAATACCGTATGGTTTTTTAATGATGTTATTCAGGGCATAGCCGATTTGTTTGCCACGGCCCGAAGCAAAAGTTGTGGAATCAGACGAATCATAATTTAAAACCTGCCCAAACATAGTTTGTTTCATGGCCAGTCTTTCCACCGTATTCGTAGTTTTGATTTCTTTAGGTGTTACTTCACTAATTACAGAGGAAATATCTGTGGTAATAATCTGGCTCATCGAGATAGTCTGCCCCTGAGCCTCCATGTCCATCTCCTGGTTGGCTATCTGATGGCCGACAAATTTCTCTCCCTGCTTCATGTTGTATTTCAACAGGACTTTTCTCTGTGCATTGGCCTGCAGAGGAATAATCGGCAAGACTAAAGCCAAAGCAATAAATAATTTAAGATTTTTCATAATGTAATGTGATTATAATTAAATGAGTTTTAATAATTTAGAATGGACTTTCTCCATTGTCATCGTTCATGCGGGATGGGATAGTACGAATACCATTACCCGGATCATCCGGATTAAATTCATCGGTACCACCTGAAGGTGAAGCATCAAGTTCTTCAAATTTGGCAAAACGGTCAATAAACCGCAGGCGGACATTAGCCGTTGGTCCGTTACGATGTTTAGCAATGATAATTTCGGCAGCCCCTTTGGAAGGTTGGCCATCATCAAACTGTTCAATACCATAATATTCTGGACGGTATATAAACATCACAATATCAGCATCCTGTTCAATAGCACCCGACTCACGCAAGTCGGACAGGATAGGTCTTCTGGAACCACCCGGTCGTGTTTCCACAGCACGGCTTAGCTGCGAGAGAGTAAGTACCGGCACATTCAGCTCTTTAGCCAGAGCTTTCAGCGAACGTGAGATGGAACTGATCTCCTGTTCACGATTTCCGCGATTATCACGCCCGAGCGTCATAAGCTGAAGGTAGTCGACAAAAACCATCTGAATGTCATGCTGCTGCTTTAGCCTGCGACATTTTGCACGCAGTTCAAATATGGAAAGGGCAGGGGTATCGTCAATAAAAATTTTAGCATCGGTAAGGGAGTGAATCTTTGAGTTCAGCTGATGCCATTCATACTCAGCCAGATCCCCTTTTTTAAGTTTGGAAGCCGGCAGTTCGGTTTCGCTCGATATAAGCCTGGTAACCAACTGTACAGCAGACATTTCCAAAGAAAAGACAGCAACCGGTTTTTTATATTCAACCGCAATGTTTCGCGCCATGCTGAGGGCAAAAGCTGTTTTCCCCATGGCCGGGCGTGCAGCAAGGATAATCAGGTCGGAATTTTGCCATCCGGTTGTAACTCTGTCGAGTGCAGCATACCCTGAGGGGACTCCACTGAAGTGTGAGTCAGAGTTCTTTGCGCTTTCGATGTCGGCAATAGCCTGCGTAATAAGTGACGGCATATCAGCAAAATTACGCCTCAAGTTAGCTTCAGAAACACTAAAAAGCCCCTGCTCGGCTTTGTCAAGCAAATCGAAAACATCTGTAGTATCCTCAAATGCATCTTTTATGATGTCGGAGGAAATAGTAATCAGCTCCCGCTGAATATGCTTCTGGATAAGAATACGGGCGTGATATTCTACGTTGGCAGAAGAGGCTATGCGGCTGGTAAGCATGGTGATGTAGTAAGGACCTCCCACCATCTCAAGTTCACCGGTATTTTTTAGTTCATTGGTTACGGTCAGAATATCTACCGGCTCCGACTTGGCAAACAACCGGAGAATAGCAGCAAAAATCTTCTGGTGCACCTCTTTATAAAAGATTTCCGGCTTAAGAATATCAATTACGGTAGAAACAGCATCCTTTTCCAGCATCATAGCGCCCAGCACGGCCTCTTCCAGGTCTGTTGCCTGTGGGGGGACTTTACCATGTTCCAGGTAACTGTTGCTTACGGATTTAGGTGTAAAACCTTTTTTAACTTTTGTTTTTGTCTCTCCCGGCTTTTCCATTTTTCAAAAATACAAATTGATAGGCTCATGCTACCGATTGTTGATAAATAATTTTTAGATGCGGAACAACCGGTTCAATTTGTTTTTCGTTGTATGGTTGCCTGCATAGTGTTCCCGTCTATTCATTCCTTTCTTTTCACCATCAGACTCAAGAGAAAATGACAAACTCCTCTTTCACCAGTGGTAATCCCTGATAGCGGCGGAAAAGCTGAAGGGTAGTGAGCACATCTTTCTGGCAGTATGTGGCGATACGTTTCAGGTCTTTGTCTTCCCAATATACTTTTGCCACCTCACTACCATCAATGTCATCCTTTGGTGTGGGGATATCAAATATAGCTGCCAGCAACTCTAGGGAGGTGTAGTGCCTATAATCGCCAAATTTCCACAACTCCAGCGTATCCAGATGTCTTATTTCCCAGGGCTTTTTCCCGGCAAGGTCTAAAATGTCCGGGAGTTTAATACCATTAATAAGCATACGCCGCGCTAAATAGGGAAAGTCGAATTCCTTACCATTATGTCCGCACAGCAACGAGTCAGGCCTGTTGTAGTGTTTTGAAAGCAGGTGAGCAAACTCTTCGAGCAGGATTTTCTCATCATCGCCATAAAATGATTTCACGCGTACCTCATTTCCATTCATAAAGCCACAGGAAACACAAATTATTTTTCCAAATTCCGCATAAATCCCAGCCTGTGGATAGAGGTCGGCAGGGGTAAGGTCTTCGCCAAGATATTTCAGCTTAACAGCTTTTTTGTGCCATAGTTTTTGAAATTTCTCCGGTACGGCATCAAAATCAGGATAAGCGGGAACCGTTTCAATGTCAAGAAACAGAACATTCTCCAGTGATAAATTGTTGAGCATCTTATTCGTTTTTTTCTTTGAGCAAAATACAAAATTTCTGTTTATCCGGAATATACTTTATAACCTGAGCTCGTTATAAGATTTTCCTCACAGAAAGCCAATAGGACGAATTCTTTCCGAAAACGTTAGTTTTGCCACATGAAGTTAAGCAAGGCTGTAAAAACGAAGGATGGTTCCCATACGCTTTTCAATGAAAAGGCAGGGGAGCACTATCATTCTGTTTTCGGTGCCATTCAGGAATCAGAACATATTTTTATCCGGGCAGGGCTGGAAGGCTATAAAAAGCCGGAAAAAGAATTACGGATTCTGGAAATTGGTTTTGGAACGGGGTTAAACGGTCTGCTCACGCTAAAATGGGCCGAAAGGCACCAACAGATAGTGCAATATACCGGTATAGAAGCTTATCCTCCGGTACAAACGGTATTGAAGACGTTGAATTACCCGGCATTGCTTCACCTTGACAATGCTCTTTTTATGAAAATGCATAGCAGCACAGGTCACCGGCAAGTTTCATCTTTTCTTTCGCTGCATGTTTTGTATGAGAAATTCCAGGATTATCAACCTGTATCTAACCATTATCATGTTATATTTTTCGATGCATTCTCACCTGATAGTCAGCCGGAGATGTGGACCAAAGAAGGTTTTAAGAAAATGTATGATGCTTTAATTCCAGAAGGGATACTTGTCACCTATTCCTGCAAAGGAAGTGTGAAACGGGCACTTAAAGCCGCCGGTTTCAGCCTTGAAAAGCTACCCGGACCTCCAGGCAAACGCGAATTTCTGAGAGCTACAGCACAAAAATAATCTTAACGTATTTCAAACTGTTGATATCCTTGTGATGGAATCTCCTGCTTCTCCACCCGGCTGACTCTCGCCCAGGCTGGTCCTTCTTCACACCAATAAGAGAAAGCTTCCAAAGCATCCGGTGGGCCTTCCGCCTCAATATAAACGCTGCCGTCAGGACGATTTCTTACAAAACCTAATATTCCAAACTCATTTGCTTTTTTCTGTGCATAATACCGGAATCCAACACCTTGCACGCGTCCGAAAACCTGGAGAATGATGGCTTTTTTGCTCATTTTAAAATGATTGACTAGCTTAAAACAATACTTAATTATCCCTTCATTGAATATCTTTCCAAAGATAGAAATTATATATCTCATAAAAATATAATCAGGTATTGTCATAAGCATGATTTATTGTAACTTTACATCCACCTAAAGTAGAGGGCATGTGAAATAACCTTTTAATTATTATGCCTATGAATAGAAAGTTACTTGTTAATTTATTAAGCGTTGTCACTATACTGTTCTTTTGTCAGGCTGGTTTTAGCCAAAATATTTTGGCTAAAGGGAACATGGAGAGATGGACGGATACAACCCATCTCGCCGACAGGATTCGCATGGAAAATATTACCCTGGAATCAACGATTATGTATGGTGAGAAAAATCCAGCAAAACGTATGGAAGAGAGCAAAGCCCTTAGCCATACCAGCATTGATACCGAAACCAGCAACAATAAACTCGCCGACAGTATCAGAATTTATCCCAATCCGGGCAACGGAAAACTGAATATTATCTTGAATAATACCCTCAAGGGTAAAGTTACGGTTCGCGTTATGGATATTACCGGACGCGTGGTTTACAAACACGTCTTTACTAACGTGATGAACCAAATGCTGCCTGTTAATATCAGCAATGAGCCTTCCAATCTGTATTTTATCAGTATCAGCAATAGATACAATATGGTTGTGAAGAAATTTATGAAGCGATAGTACGTTGTTCTTACAGAAGATTCTGAGTGTCAGTGTAGCTGCCTGGCAACCCAGTCGTTAAGCCGTTCGAAAAGCTGTTGGGGCAACAACCTGCGCCAGGCCAATTCATCAAACTCTCCTCCGAAAATCAAATACTGATCAATATTTACTTCTTTAAATTCCTGCTTAACATGATGACGAAAGTTAAGTCCAATAATCCAGCCATCGCCCAGATTGTCAAACCATTCGGCAAAATAATCATCCGTGTCCGAATGAAAATCAAACACGTTTTCGCCAACGAGGATAAAATATTTTATCTCTTGATCCATAAGCTCCTCAACAACATTCCGGTACAGATACATCACATCGTTGTACAAAACATCATTCCATTCGCCAAACAGCTCGATGATAGCATATTGCTGCTCATACTGTACAAACAACAGCTTCAAATAGAGCGTTTGCGAACCAAAGTAATCCCATTGTGGATGGATGTAATGGTCGTAAATGGCATGTTCAAAATAGATTTCACTGTTTTGACGTCCGAAAAACGGCGAACGGTCATCTTCAGATGCAATATACAATTCTCGCCAGTTGTAATAAGGTTCCAAATTGTGCATAACAAGGCAGGAGTGAAGTTTTAATTAGATAGATTTAGACAGAAAATAGCCGCCTATGGCCAATGAAATACCAAAAAGGTTCGTAGCAAGAAGGTAAAGCGTCATGTAAACATAATCGCCGCTTTTTATCAGGCTGAAATTGTCGAAAGCAAATGTGGAGAAGGTGGTGAAACTTCCAAGAATTCCCACAAAAATGAGTAGCCGCATACCCGGCGACACATATACGCGGGCAAAATACCCCCACAAAAAACCAATCACAAGCGAGCCAAGCAGGTTCACGGTAAGCGTTGCCCACGGGAAATCGCTGTGGAATTTGGAGTCAATTACTTCATATATCAGAAATCGTAACACGGCGCCTATGCTTCCGCCGAAAGCTACAGCCAGTAGTTTAATAATCATTTACAATGCGAATTTGAGATTTTCTATTTCTTTCAATAGTGAATAAAGCCGATTCATGGTCTGCCGGTCGTTCAAGGTTATCTCGTAGGTAAAACTAACATAAGTGCCTTTGCTGCTCTTGTTTTTACTTTGGAATAAATATCCGATACTCAATTCATTAAATACATTAACAAGCTGCTGTTTATTTTCCCTTACATTCGGGGTAGCAGTCATAACAGCTTTTAGCCTGTAGGTCACCGGAAACTGTAGTCCCTGGTTATTCATTTGTACAGGAGCAGAATCTTCTTTTGATATTTTCTTTTCCTTTTGAGAGTCGTCAGTCATTTCCCAGCGAGCTTAAAAAATTTCGGCAAAAATAACCGCATTTTTAAAACAAAAAACTATTCTTTAAAAAATATCAGGAAATAACTGAGGGTCATACTGATGCATCATATCGTATGTAATTTCAAAGACATCCTCGGCATTGGGATTGGAGAAGTAATCGCCATCGGTACCGTAGGCAGCACGGTGGGCACGGGCAGTGATGGTGCGGGGTTTCATATCCAGAAAATAAAATCCACGTTGCTCATCCAGTACATTTTGCATCATATAGGAGGTAGCACCACCTGGAACATCCTCATCGAAAAAGATGATTTTGTTGGTTTTCTTTAGGGAATTAAGAATGACACCGTGAACATCGAAGGGGATGAGTGTTTGCACATCAATAAGTTCCACATCAATACCGAATTTCTCCAGTTGTTTGGATGCATCCTGAGCAATACGCACATCGGAGCCGTAAGTCACCAAAGTAACATCCTTTCCTTTACGCAGAACTTCGGGAACGCCGGGAGCAATACGATATTCGCCGATGTTTGAAGGTCTTTTTTCACGTAAGCGATAGCCGTTGAGTGGTTCGATAATCAATACAGGCTGGTCTGAAGCAAGGTAAGTGTTGTAAAATCCTGCTGCCTGCGTCATGTTACGTGGAACGGCTACATGCATACCACGAATAGAGTTGATGACCATGCTCAACGGAGAACCTGCATGCCAGATGCCTTCGAGGCGATGACCGCGCGTACTGATAATCATGGGAGCTTTTTGTCCGCCACAGGTGCGGTAATGCGTGGTGGCAATGTCGTCGCTCATCACCTGCAAACCGTAAAGGATATAATCGAAATACTGGATCTCGGCAATAGGGCGTAAACCACGCAACGCCATGCCCAGCCCCTGGCCTATAATGCTGGCCTCCCGAATTCCGGTATCGAAAATCCGGTTCTCACCATACTTTTTCTGTAAACCTTCATAAGTTTGGTTGACACCACCGATCTTTCCTACATCTTCACCAAAAGCCACCACCAACGGGTTATGCTCAAAAATATAATCGAAATTATCACGTAGAATTTCCCTTCCGGGAACATACTTCTCCTCGTCAAACAGCGGGGCAACGGGCTTGATGTTCTCCGGCGCCCACTCCGACTCACTGTACAGATGCGAGCTATAGCGTTTACGGCTGTCAGCGAGTTCTTTCACCAGCCATTCGCGAATAATTGATTTAAGCTGCTTGTTTTCCACCTTACAATCACACAGATACCGGATGGTTTGCCGGGCGGCACTGTAAATATCTTTCCTGATAGGTTCGCCCACACGTTTCAACTCATTACGAATGGCTTCAAGAGTCTGTTTTTTGGGGCATGAGCAGTCGTTATCCATCAGCTTCAGCAGTTCATCCCTTTTTTGTTTCAACGGTTGGCTGTAATTTTTCCAGGCTTTTTTTCTGGCTTCTTTGGCACGGATTCGGGCTTGATTTTCAATAGCATCCAATACCTCAGCGGTGCCGATATTGTTCTCCAAAATCCATTGCCGCATTCGCAAAATACCATCTCTGCCTTGCTCTTCTTTAAGCTGTTGCGAAGTTTTGTAGCGTTCGTGCGAGCCAGAAGTAGAATGTCCCTGAGGCTGTGTACATCCCGTGATATGAAACAGTACCGGTACCTGCTCTTTCCGGCACATGGCAACCCCTTTCCGATAGGTTTCCACAAGCTCTGGGTAGTCGAAACAGGGAGCCTTAAAAATCATCAGCCCGTTGGTGTTTTTTTTCTTTTGAAAGCCGGAAAGGAGTTCCGAAATATTTCCTTTGGTAGTTTGCAATTTGGTGGGCACCGAAATACCCCACTGGTCGTCCCACACAGATAGAGCCATTGGCACCTGTAATACGCCGGCAGCATTGATTACCTCAAAAAAGTGGCCTTCCGTAGTAGAGGCATCGCCAATGGTTCCAAAAGCCACTTCCCTGCCTTTCCTGCTGAATTTGGTTTGTTTTTGAAAAGATTTTTCATTTTTAAATAGCTTTGAAGCCAATGCAAGCCCCAGAAGTCGCGGCATCTGGCTGGCAGTGGGAGAGGAGTCAGGGGCACTGTTTTTTTGTTTTGTCAGGTCTTTCCATTCCCCCTTTTCGTCAAGGCTGCGACTGGCAAAATGATTGTTCATAAGTCTGCCTCCGTTGGCAGGATTGGCTTTGAGGTCAGTATCGCCATAAAGCTGGGCAAAAAATTCTTCCAGCGTCATCATGCCGGTAGCAAACATAAAAGTTTGGTCGCGGTAGTATCCCGAACGCCAGTCACCCGCTTCGAACACTTTTGCCATAGCAAGTTGCGGAATCTCTTTCCCGTCACCAAAAATGCCGAATTTGGCTTTTCCTGTCAGCACTTCACGCCTTCCGAGTAAGCTTACCTGCCGGCTTTCGTTGGCTATGCGATAATCATTTAAAATTTCTTCTTGTGATAAATTAAGGGAGGGATAACGAATATGGGATTCCTTCATTTGATGTCTGTTTTGCCATGCAAAGATACAAATTAAAACGATTCTAAATTAGACTTGGATACCTTTATTTACATGCGAATCATCTTTTTAGCGTTGATGTGCTACTATTATCTCTTCTTAAAGATGTCTATATAAAAACAATATTAACTGATTTTCAGATTTTTCATACTTTTGGAAAAACAATGAAGCTATGGAAGCAAAACATGATTATCTCAATGAGCACGGTAAGCTGAGAGACCGTGTTTACGAGGCAAAGCTGAAAGAGTTGCAGATAGAACTTGTCAAATTACAGGAGTGGGTTAAAGCCAAAGGTAAAAAGGTCGTTGTGATTTTTGAAGGGCGCGATGCTGCCGGTAAAGGAGGCGTTATAAAACGGATTACCGAACGGTTAAATCCGCGTGTTGCAAGAGTGGTGGCGCTGGGCGTTCCTACCGAAAAGGAAAAGACGCAATGGTATTTTCAGCGCTATGTGCCCCATTTGCCTGCTGCCGGCGAAATAGTTTTGTTTGATCGTTCGTGGTACAACCGTGCCGGCGTGGAACGGGTAATGGGTTTTTGCACGGAAGATGAATACTGGGATTTTCTGAGAGCCTGCCCAAATTTTGAAAAAATGCTTATTCGTGCGGGAACATCAATTATAAAGTATTGGTTCTCGGTGAGTGAGGAAGAACAGGAAAAACGTTTCCAGGCGCGGCTGGAGGATCCGACCAAACGGTGGAAACTCAGCCCTATGGATATTAAATCACGTGGATTATGGGTGGAATATTCCCGTGCAAAAGATGAAATGTTCTCTTACACCGATACTAAAATCTCTCCATGGTACGTGGTCAACGCCGACGATAAAAAGCGAGCACGGATCAATACCATTCATCATCTGCTCAGCTTAATTCCTTATGAAGACCTCACACCGGCTTCCATAAAACTTCCTCTGCGCAAGAAAGAAAAAGGCTATGTGCGTCCTCCTATGCAGGAGCAGACCTTTGTTCCGGATATTTATGAAGGCAAAATTTGAACTAAGGACTTTCCTTTAAAATGCTATATCTCACAAACAAAAATCAAAATTACAGACTGACTTCCAAAAAAAAAACAAAGAAAAAAAATCTTTTTATTTGTTTTATAAAAAAAACGAATATATTTGTCCCCACAAAATGAAACAAAATAATACATATCCGTTTTCCCATGAACAGCATCCCGTTGTAACGGAAGTATTATACGTTTTTGTTTCCTACAGGAACACCAGGCCCCCCTTCGGGGTATAATATTTTTGCGGAGTTCCGTACTCTGCCTTTTTTCGGTTTTACCATTTTTAATTTATTTATCAAAGTTAAGTTTTATTATGCAAGTTGCTATTAATGTGGCTGATAGCAGTCATGAAAAATACGCACAGGCGGTTTGTGATATGATTGAAGAAGCTGCCAAACTAAGGGGCACAGGGATCGCCAAAAGAAAGTCTGAATATATCCGGAAAAAGATCCGGAAGGGAAACGCTGTGATAGCCCTGTCGGGTGAAAAAGTAGTGGGCTTTTGTTACATCGAAAGTTGGGAAGGCCAGAAATTTGTAGCGAATTCCGGGCTGATTGTTCATCCCGATTATCGTAAAACAGGTTTGGCCAGAAATATCAAATCAAAGATATTCGAGCTCTCCCGGAAAAAATTCCCTGAATCAAGAATCTTTGGCATCACTACCAGTCTGGCCGTGATGAAAATAAACTCAGGTCTGGGATACCAACCCGTTACGTTCTCGGAGCTCACCATGGATGAGACCTTCTGGAAAGGTTGCGAGAGCTGTACAAACTACGATATCCTGTTGAGAACAAGCCGGAAAATGTGTTTATGTACTGGCATGGTGTGCGATCCAGCAAAACATAACGGGGTCACTGACAAAAAAGAAAAAACATCCGGTTCGTGGAAGCAGTTTAAAAAATTCCTCAAAACACGGAGTGAGCATTTCCCAATCAAAAATTCATTATACCCGAAAATCAGTAAAATATTACACAAATGAAAAACAAAAAAGTATTATTGGCATTTAGTGGCGGTTTGGACACCTCTTATTGTGTCAAATATTTCATACATGAAAAAGGGCTGGAGGTGCATACAGCCGTTGTAAATACCGGTGGCTTTTCAAAAGATGAACTCCGGAAAATTGAGAAACAGGCTTACCAATTGGGCGCCAAAGCTCATAAAACTATTGATGGCAGCCATGACTTTTATGAGCATATTATAAAATATCTCATTTTTGGTAATGTACTTAAAAACAACACTTACCCACTGTCGGTGAGCGCTGAACGGATTTTTCAGGCCAAAGCACTGGCCGAATATGCCAAAGCCATAGGCGCCTCATACATCGCCCATGGGAGTACCGGTGCAGGTAATGACCAAATACGTTTTGATCTGGTTTTCCAACTAGTGGCACCTGAGCTGGAAATATTGACACCGGTAAGAGATCAAATCCTGAGTCGTCGCGAAGAGATTGATTATCTGTCCAAATATGGTATAAAAACAGATTGGGAGAAGTCGAAATACTCCATTAACAAAGGACTGTGGGGAACAAGCATCGGCGGTAAAGAAACCCTTACTGCCAGCGAACCGTTACCGGAAGAAGCTTTTCCCTCCAAAGCAACAAAAACAGAATCCGAAGTTTTGACAATTGGCTTTGAAAAAGGAGAGATTATCTCTGTAAATGGTGTAAAAACCAAACCGGTAAAGGCAATTCAACAAATTGAAGCTGAGGCATCTAAATATGCTATTGGTCGGGATATGCACACAGGGGATACCATTATCGGAATAAAAGGAAGAATAGGTTTTGAAGCCGCTGCGGCTGCCATCATCATCAAAGCTCACCATACGCTGGAAAAACACACCCTGAGCAAATGGCAACTTCACTGGAAAGAACAACTGTCCAACTGGTATGGCATGTTTATCCATGAAGCACAATATTTTGAACCCGTCATGCGAAATATTGAAAACTTTCTTGCTGATACACAGCAATTTGTTTCCGGAGAAGTCTCTGTAGCCCTGCATCCTTATCGTTTTGAGATACTGGGAATTCAATCTGATCACGATTTGATGAAATCGGATTTCGGCGACTATGGAGAAATAAACAAAGCCTGGACTGGTGATGACGTAAAAGGGTTTGTTAAGATCATGGCGAACTCCATGAAAATTTTTCAAAATGTAAACGGAAAACTATGATACAGGTAGGAATTATAGGTGGAACTGGTTATGTGGCAGGAGAGTTGATCCGGATCTTAATGTATCATCCGGAAGTAAACCTACAATTTGTTCACAGTCATTCTCATGCAGGTGAAGAAATTCACAGCATACACAAAGACTTGTTCATGCTTGAAGATCAAAAGTTTTCAGCAGAGGTGGATACGGATGTGGATGTGGTTTTTCTTAGTCTGGGACATGGTAATTCCACGAAATTTCTTCTTGAACATTCCTTTTCCGATACAACCAAAATCATTGACCTGAGTAACGATTTCCGGCTAAAAGGAGATAACCATCAGGGAAGAAGAATGTTCACCTACGGGCTGGTGGAAAAGAATAGAGAAACTATTATTTCCTCTGGAAACATTGCAAACCCAGGATGTTTTGCCACGGCCATCCAACTGGGGTTGTTGCCACTGGCGCACCAAAAGATCCTACATGGAGATATTCATGTCCATGGAATTACAGGATCCACAGGGGCAGGGCGAACACTTTCGGAAACCTCACATTTTAGCTGGCGAAACAATAATGTTTCTGTTTATAAACCGTTTGTTCACCAGCACCTTGATGAAATTAAGGAGACGCTAATCAATTGTCAGCCGGAATTTAATCGGGAGCTGAATTTCATTCCCCTCCGTGGTGACTTTACAAGAGGTATTCTGGCGACAATTTACACCGAATGTGATTTGTCAGAACAGGCGTTGATACAATTATATAAAGATTTTTACAAAGATAAAATGTTTACCGTAGTCAGCGATTTGCCTATCCATCTGAAACAGGTGATCAACACCAACTATTGTCTGCTTCATGTGGAAAAGCACGGAAACAAAGCGTTTATTGTCTCTGCAATTGACAATTTACTGAAAGGCGCTGCCGGACAGGCTGTAGAGAATATGAATCTGATGTTCGGTTTTGCAGAAAATGAAGGATTAAAATTAAAACCAGGCTATTTTTAAAAGAAGATAAAATGAAGAAAACAAAAATTGCCATTATCGGCACAGGAAATCTGGGATTATCCATACTAAAAGGGCTGTTGGCATCTCCACTGAAAGATGAAATCCAAATCATTGCGACCAAAAGAAAACTTCCTGACACTCCTTTGGTGGAAAGTGAACAGGTATATTTTACCACTGATAATGTATTAGCGGTAGAAAGTTCTGATGTGATTATTTTTTCGGTGCAGCCCGGCCAGTTCCAAATAGTTATTGAGCAGGTAAGACATTTATTGAAAAGTAAAGTACTTATCTCTACTATAACAGGGTTGACACTTGAGGTACTGGAACAGGCCATGGGACAGGATTGTACAATCGTTCGTTCCATGCCAAACACAGCCATTGCCGTAAGCCAGGCAATGACATGTTTAAGTTATAATGGCGACAAAAAAAGTATCGAGACAGCAGAGACCATTTTTAACACACTGGGAAAGACACTTATTATTGATGATCAGTTAATGCAGGCAGCCACCGTGCTGGGGGCCAGCGGTATAGCTTTCTGGCTACGGTTGATTCGCGCCACAACACAGGGAGGTATTCAGCTTGGTTTTGATGCCGATGAAGCCAAAGCAATTGCCGTTCAAACCTGTTTGGGTGCCGCCAGTATCCTGGCCAATAATACCCATGCCCATCCTGAAAGCGAAATAGATAAAGTAACCACCCCGAAAGGCTGTACCATCCGGGGGCTGAATGAAATGGAGTACAGGGGATTGAGTTCGGCATTAATCCGCGGGCTGACCTCTTCGTACGAAATGATTTCGCACATAAAAGAGAATATAGAATCTTAGACACCTTAATTTCAAATGTTTAACCAGACAGATAGATAGGCTGCCTGTAAAAAAGATAAAAAGTAATCAAATGAGACTATTCGATGTATATCCCCGTTTTGATGTGGAAATAGAAAAAGCCGATGGTGTTTTCCTGTGGGATAAGCAGAACCGGAAATACCTTGACCTTTACGGTGGCCATGGCGTCATTTCCATTGGCCATACCCATCCTGTTTATACAAATATGCTCAAAGAGCAACTGGATAAAATGGCCTATTACTCCAATTCTGTTTACCTACCTGTTCAGGAAAGATTTGCTGAAAAGTTGACTGAATTTTCCGGTTACCCTGATTATTCATTGTTTTTGTGCAATTCGGGAGCCGAGGCCAACGAAAACGCTCTGAAACTGGCATCGTTTCACACCGGGAAAAAAAACGTTATCGCTTTTAAAGGAAGTTTTCACGGAAGAACTTCCGCCGCTCTTGCCGTTACCGACAACCCGAAAATTTCGGCACCCATCAACCGCGATGGTTTCCATGTCTTTTTTTTAGATCTAGACCGCTTAGAGCAATTCAATCAAGCTGTTAAAGGCAACAATATTTGTGCTGTTATTGTGGAAGGTATCCAAGGCGTTGGCGGGCTTGATGCTCCATCGGAATCCTTTTTAAAGCAGATTTCCAAAATTTGCCGACAAAAGGGAATTCTGCTGATACTCGATGAAATTCAGAGTGGTTACGGCAGAACAGGAAAGTTCTTTGCTCATCAGTATGCCGGTATTAAGCCTGATATTATCACCATGGCTAAAGGGATGGGAAACGGTTTTCCAATGGGGGGGTTACTCATTCATCCAGAAATCAAGCCCTGGCACGGGATGCTGGGAACCACATTCGGCGGAAATCCATTGGCTTGTGCTGCCGGGTTGGCTGTGCTGGAGGTAATGGAGCAGGAGAATCTCCTGGAAAATATTTCAGAAATCAATCGCTACCTGATAGATGAGCTGAAGGAGATCCCGGAAGTGAAACAAATAAAAGGAAAGGGACTAATGCTGGGTGTGGCGTTTGATTTCCCTATCCGGGAGATGAGAAAAGAACTACTTTACAAACATCAAATTCTAACGGGTTCATCGTCCAATCCTAACCTGCTCCGAATATTGCCACCACTGAACATCACACGGAAACAGTTATCGGCATTTCCGGTAGCTCTTAAAAATGTATTGTTCCAGTTAACAGAAAGTAAACAGAAATAAGCCAAAGTCATGAAAAGAACGTTGAAAGTCGTAAAAATAGGGGGGAAGCTCATTGATGATGAAACTCGTCTGGAGAAATTTTTAGCGGCATTTGCACGGCTAAAAGGGAACAAAATCCTTATTCACGGTGGGGGGTCAATGGCCAACCGGTTAAGTCTGAAGTTGGGAATTCATCCCCAAATGGTTGATGGCAGAAGAATTACAACAGCTGCTGATATTGAAATAGTTACCATGGTGTATGCAGGATGGATAAACAAACAAATCATTGCCCGGCTGCAACAACACGGCTGTAATGCCATCGGTTTGTCGGGAGCTGATGCCAATACCATCGTTGCTCGCAAACGGCCGGTTGAGAAAATTGATTACGGATTTGTAGGTGATATAGAAAAGGTGAATATCAGCTTGATACAAACTTTGCTGTCAAATGGCCTCACTCCGGTATTCAGCGCCATTACCCACAATGGGAACGGAAAACTCCTGAATACCAATTCCGATACCGTAGCAGCTGAAATTGCCATTGCTATGAGTGAATTGTATGAAACCAAACTGTTTTACTGCTTCGAAAAAAAAGGCGTTCTAAAAAACAGTGAAGACAACCTTTCAGTAATTCCGCTGTTGGATTTTGCCACGTACAGGCACGCAGCAGAAACTGGTTCTATTCACAACGGCATGCTGCCCAAACTCCATACCGGCTTTGCCGCACTTGAAAGAAAAGTTACGGAAGTCATCATAGGTGATGATACGATTCTGGATGATAATACTAAGTTATTTACACGATTAATATTGCAAAATGAAAATTGAAGAGTTGGAAATAAAAGCTTTAGAACTGTTAAAAGGACTGATTAAAACGCCCTCTTTTTCAGGTGAAGAAGAAGATGTAAGCCATATTTTACAAAATTGGTTAAAAACATTCGGAGTGAAGTACCATACATTGGGAAACAATATCTGGGCTCATAATCTGTTTTTTGATGCTTCAAAACCGACAGTTTTGTTAAATTCGCACATGGATACGGTAAAACCGAACAAAGGCTATACCCGCGACCCTTTTATCCCGGAAGTTGAGCAGAGAAAGCTGTATGGGCTTGGCAGCAATGATGCCGGAGGGCCGTTGGTCTCATTGCTATCTGCTTTTGTCTTTTTTTATAATCGTAAGAATCTAAAATACAATATTATAATAGCCACAACTGCTGAGGAAGAAAGTTCGGGTCCCAATGGGCTAAACAGCCTACTGAGGGGACTTCCACCCATCGACTTTGCCGTGGTAGGAGAGCCAACCGGTATGCAAATGGCCATTGCCGAAAAAGGGCTGCTGGTCATTGACGCTTATGCTCCCGGAAAAGCAGGACATGCTGCACACAACAATACGGAAAATGCTATCTATAATGCACTTGGCGATATAAACCATATCCGTAATTACACTTTTGAGAAAGTTTCACCATTACTGGGAGAAGTTAAAATGACAGTGACCCAAATAGAGGCTGGAGAACAACACAATGTCGTTCCGGCCACCTGCCATTTTGTTATTGACATAAGGGTAAATGAGAAATACACCAGCCATGAAATTTTCGAGGTACTGGATAGACAGACAAAAAGCAAATTGGTTGCCCGCTCTTTCAATCTTAACCCATCATTCATCCGTAAGGAGCATCCTTTTGTGCAGGCCGGATTAAAATGGGGAAGGAAAACCTACGGGTCGCCAACGTTATCCGACCAGTCGGTTCTAAACATCCCTTCGCTAAAGATAGGACCCGGCAATTCGAAAAGATCGCACAGCGCAAACGAATTTATTTATTTGGATGAGCTGAAAGAAGGGATACAGCTTTTTATTAAAATTTTTGAAGAAATCTTATAAATCAGATATTATGAAACTTTGGGATAAAGGATATGGCACTGCCGACATGGTTGAACATTTCACCGTGGGAGACGACCGTATTTTGGATATAAAACTAGCCAAATATGATGTAAAGGCCAGCCTGGCTCATGCCAAAATGTTAGAAAAAACTGGGCTTTTAAGCACTAAAGAATATCATGCCATTGCAAAAGGTCTTGGCTCCATTCAGAAAACCATCGAGAACGGCACCTTCACCATCGAAGAAACGTTTGAAGATGTGCACAGTAAAATAGAATTTGAGCTTACAAGAATGATAGGGGAGGCCGGGAAAAAGATTCACACAGCCCGCTCCCGTAACGACCAGGTATTGGTGGCCATGCACCTGTATCTAAAGGATGAAATAAAGACCATAAAACTGAATATTAGCCAATTGTTTGAAACCCTGTTACGTTTGAGTGAGCAGTATAAAGAGGTGGTGATGCCCGGCTATACCCACATGCAGGTGGCCATGCCTTCCTCTTTCGGACTTTGGTTTGCCGCCTACGCCGAAAGCCTGATTGATGATATCATAATGCTTAATGCTGTAGCCGATATAGCCGATCAAAACCCTTTGGGATCAGCAGCAGGTTTTGGCAGTAGTTTTCCCATTGACAGAAGTTACACGACAGAGCTATTAGGCTTTAAAACTCTAAAATACAATTCTTTAGCCGCGCAACTAAGTAGAGGGAAGCTGGAGAAGACCATGGCTTTCGCATTAGCATCAGTTTCCGGAACGTTATCAAAACTGGCATCAGATATGATTCTTTATCTGAGTCCGAATTTTAATTTTATCGGTTTCCCAAAAGAGCTGACCACCGGTTCCAGTATCATGCCGCACAAACAAAATCCGGATGTTCTGGAACTTTTGCGGGCAAAAAGTAACAAAATACAAAATTTACCCAATGAGATAACTTTAATGATCAACAATCTTATAAGTGGTTATCACCGTGATTTTCAGCTTTTAAAAGGAAGTATTATGGGAGCTATAGATCAAGTGAAGGAAAATATTACAGTTTTTGATTTTATGCTGGATCATATATTGGTGAATAAAAATATACTGGATGATAAGGAGATGTACAAATATCTCTACAGTGTTGAGTCAGTCAACAAACTGGTGAAAGAGGGAATGTCATTCAGAGATGCCTACAGGATAGTTGGAGGCCAAATCCTGGGGGGTAATTATCAACCGGAGAAAGCGCTTGGGCATACGCATGAGGGCAGCACTGGAAACTTAGATAACGATAAAATCAGAGAGAAATTTAACCAGTTTTATCATGAATAAGGCGGTCATTATTATACTATAAGAGTCTAATATATTTATTAACAAGCTTATACACACTTTGTGTGCCAATGAGTTCCATGGTTTTTAAAATGCTCTTATACTTAAATTGAAAAAAACATAAAACTTTACAAGATTTGCATTCTTTTATGTAAGGATTTTCTCCCATAATTGTCTCAATTTTGCATCACTTTATTTAGGGTAAGATGAAGTTACCCTAGATTATAACTGTAAAATTGAATTAGCCATGGAAAAAAGAGATCTAGATATAAAAAATCGGAAAAAAGAAACAATCTGCCTGCCAAAATCAGAATCCCCACGGATTATTGTTATTGGTGGCGGGTTTGCCGGACTGGCCATTGTGGAAAGTTTAAAAAATCGACCGGTACAAGTTGTTCTTATTGATAAGAATAACTTTCATCAATTTCAACCTCTGTTTTATCAGGTTGCAACCAGCGGGCTGGAACCAGACAGCATTGTTTTTCCGTTCAGGAAACAGATTGGAAAAAGCAAAAATGTAATTTTCCGGCTTGCGGAAGTAGTCGAAATAAATACCGGAGAGAATATTGTGGTAACCAATAAGGGGACAATATGTTATGACTTTCTTGTGTTGGCTACCGGTTCTACCACCAACTTTTTCGGAATGGAAAATGTAAAGAGGAACAGTTTGGGAATGAAAGATATCCGCGATTCGCTGAACATACGCCACATGATGCTGCAAAATCTGGAACAGGCAGCCATTACTTGCGATGAAAAGGAGCGTGATGCACTTACAAATTTTGTTATCGTAGGAGGAGGTCCGGCAGGGGTGGAAATGGCTGGAGCACTGGCAGAGTTTTGTAAATACGTCCTGCCTAAAGATTACCCAGAGTATCCTGCATCCATCATGAAGATTTACTTATTGGAGGCAATGGATGAGTTATTAGCTACCATGTCCGAAAATGCATCAAAAAAAACGTTAGGATATTTAAAGGCTCTTCATGTCAATGTTTTACTCAATGAATCGGTAGTTGATTATGATGGAGAGATTGTTAGAACCAAAAATGGAATAGAAATCCATGCAAAAAATTTGATATGGACGGCTGGAGTAAAAGGCGAACTACCAAAAGGTATTGATCCCCAAGCTATAGCCAGAGGCAACAGGCTAAAGGTAAACGAAAACTTGAAAGTTGACAGATACGAAAATGTATTCGCAATTGGAGATGTTGCAGCGCAAATCTCTAACGAAACCCCACAAGGGCATCCGCAGGTGGCGCAAGTGGCCATTCAGCAGGGACATTATCTTGCTGATACAATAATGCAAATCATTGAACAGAAAAATCCTCTTCAGGCAGGTTTCGTATACAAAGATAAAGGATCACTTGCCACAGTAGGAAAAAGAAGAGCCGTTGCTGATCTGGGGAAACTCAAGTTTAGCGGATATCCAGCCTGGTTGCTGTGGTCTGTTGTTCATCTCATGTCCATTAGTGGGTTTAGAAATAAAATACTGGTTGGGATTAACTGGGCCATAAGCTATTTTAGTTATGAAAAAAGCAACCGCGTTATTATCAGGAACTTTAAGCGTAAAATATGAGTGTATGATGTCAGTGGCCCAGATGGCCGTAACTTTGGCCTTACCGGTACAAACTGATAAAAAGAATCATATTACATTTGTCCTATAATATATATTATGTTAAATTGGCAACCTTAAACAAAAGGGAGAAAAACTGTTCCCTCCCTTTTGTTAGATTACAAGACTTATTTCTGTTTCGAGACGAGTTCTTTCAACTTGTCATTCATTTTTAAACGTGCATAAGCTTCCTTCAGTCCTTTAATGGTTGGCTTATCATTCGGATTAAGTGCCAGCGCTTTTTCTAACCACGGAACAGCTTTTTTTAAGTTGACATTGGCTTCATCGTTCAGTGTCTTAAATTCTTTAACTTTACTCAGTGGTAAGTCGTTTGCCTCTTTCTGAATTTTTGAAGCTTTGTTTATAAAAATTGCTCCAATATTATAATAAGCTTCGAAAAACTTTGGGTTGACTTTGATTGCCTTGTTATAATATTCTTCTGCACTGTCTACCTTTCCCATATCATCATAGCTTTTTCCAATCAGGAAATTAAAGTTGGCATTAGCAGGATTATCGGGCTTCTTTGCAATGGCTTCTTTCAGGCTTTTAATCAGCTCGTCAGCTTGACCTCTTTCGAGATATAACTGAGCCTGTTCCAGTAGCAAACTCAGGTTATTAGGAAACCGGGTACGTCCTAATTTAACAGCGGCTACAGCTCCTGTGGTATCACCTAGTTGTTGCAATGCACGGTTATAGTAGATAAAAATCTTAGGATCTTTAAAATTAACATCCACACATTTCTTTAAATATTCAGCGGCCACTTTGGGTCTATTCCCCAAAACACCCGTAATGCCAATATTAAAAGCGGCAGTTGTATCATACGTATCTAACTCCTTGGAAACCTGGAAAGCATCTCTAAAATATTCGATAGCTTTATCATAATTTTTTACTTTAAAACCATCGGATCCCTTTCCATAGAACACAGCAGAAAGTTTTTTAATGTATTTGTTAGCATCCTTTGTAATTCTCTTTTTTACATCCAACGATTTTGCTTTTTTCAGCGCCATGAAGGATTTGGTAGCAGCCAATGAATCCAGTGCCCTGAACTGTGGTAGCGGAGAGGTTGCAATGTCATAATAAATTTCACCGTAATACAACCAGGTTTTGGCATCCTCTTTAGTTTTGTCATTCAGGACGGCCTTGTCAATGGCTTTTTTTGCACTTTCAAGCTGCCCCTTTTCCTTGTACATATATGCACTTGTCCTGTTGCTTCTCTGTGCAAAGCCTACGGCAATAAACAGCAGGCTCATAGAAATTGATAAGATTAACTTTTTCATATTAAAACATTTTTGTGTTTGCAAAGATATAATTTACAATAATTATACCATTCATTTTACTTATTTATTAAGGCTCTAAATTAATCTTGTTGTTCAGGGTTTTCAATACTGTCGTCCTCTGTCTGGGTTTCACCCGGATTTTGAATTTCCTCTTCTTCTTCATGATCATTTCCCAAAGGTTCGAACATTTCCACCTTTGCAACGGCAGCAATTTCATCATCATCCTTCAGGTTGATAAGCCTCACTCCCTGAGTAGCACGTCCCATAACACGGAGGCTGTCAACAGGAATACGAATAGTAATTCCTGATTTGTTAATAATCATAAGGTCATCGTCGTCAGTAACATTTTTAATGGCAATCAGGTTACCTGTCTTTTCGGTAATATTCAGAGTCTTCACCCCTTTTCCACCTCTGTTTGTAACGCGGTAATCGTCTAATTTAGAACGCTTTCCGTAACCTTTCTCAGAGACAACGAGAATATCATACGAACCATCTTCCACGCATATCATCCCAATAACTTCATCTTTTTCGGAGGCGAGACGGATACCTCTTACACCGGCAGCGGTACGTCCCATGGCGCGTACTTTAACTTCGTTGAAACGAATAGCCCTACCCGACTTAAGCGCCAGCAAAACCTCGTTTGTACCATTGGTAAGCCGTGCAGCGAGCAGCTCATCGCCTTCGTGAATGGTGATTGCATTGATACCGTTGGTACGCGGACGCGAATAAGCTTCGAGAGAAGTTTTCTTTATGGTGCCATGTTTTGTAGCCAGAACAATAAAATTGTTCTGAATATACTCCTCGTCTTTTAAATCTTTAATATTAATATATGCTTTTACAGAATCGTCGGGTCCTAGCTGGATGATGTTCTGTATGGCCCTTCCTTTCGTTGCTTTGGCACCTTCGGGAATTTCGAAGACCCTGAGCCAGTAAACTTTACCCTGCTCGGTAAAGAACAACATATAATTGTGGTTAGTAGCCACAAACATGTGCCTCAGAAAATCCTCATTACGGGTAGTGCTGCCCCTTGAGCCGCGGCCTCCCCTGCCCTGCACATGATACTCGGTAAGCGGCGTCCGTTTAATATATCCCAAATGCGAAATGGTAATCACAACCGGTTCATCGGGAATAACATCTTCCATGCGGATATCTTCAGCTGTATAAACTATCTCCGAACGACGTTCATCACCATATTTTTCCTTAATGCGCAACAGTTCGTCTTTGATAATTTTCATCCTAATATCAACATCGCCCAGAATTTCCTTTAGTTCGGTAATTAGCGTCATTAAATCATCATAATCGGCTTTCAGTTTTTCTCTTTCCAGACCTGTCAATTTCTGTAAACGCATTTCGAGGATGGCTTTGGCCTGTACATCAGATAACTCAAAACGTCGTATCAACCCCTGTTTGGCTTCCTCTGGTGTTTTGGATGCTCTGATAAGCGCAATCACTTCATCAATATTATCAAGCGCAATTATCAGCCCCTCAAGTATATGCGCTTTACGCTCGGCTTCCTTAAGGTTGTAACGCGTACGTCTGATAACAACTTCATGGCGATGATTTACGTAGTGTTTTATCAGTCCTTTCAGGTCAAGCGCCTCAGGGCGTCCGTTCACCAGTGCAATGTTGTTTACACTGAAAGAGCTTTGCAGCGCGGTCATCTTATATAGTTTATTGATGACAATACTGGCCAGCGCATCTCTTTTCAGGTCATACACAATACGCATACCGTTACGATCCGATTCGTCATTAAGATCCGCTATACCATCAATTTTTTTCTCATTAACAAGATCAGCCGTCTTTTTAATCATATCGGCCTTGTTCACCTGATAAGGTAACTCTGTAACGATAATTCTTTCGCGTCCGCTTTTGGTTTCTTCAATATTTACTTTACCCCGAATGACAACACGTCCCCGGCCTGTTTCAAATGCAGACTTTACCCCTTCATAACCGTAAATAATACCACCGGTAGGAAAATCGGGAGCCTTGATATAATTCATTAGCTCCTTGATAGTAATATCATTATTACCTATATATGCAATAATTCCATCCACAATTTCCGACAAGTTATGGGGCGCCATATTAGTTGCCATGCCCACGGCAATACCGGAAGCTCCGTTTACCAGCAGGTTGGGAATAAGCGACGGTAACACAGTGGGTTCTTTAATGGTATCATCAAAATTAAGTTGATGGTCCACAGTGTCTTTATCCAAATCCGACAGCATCTCTTCTGCAATCTTGCGCAACCTGGCTTCGGTATAACGCATGGCAGCAGGGCTATCGCCGTCGATGGAGCCAAAGTTTCCCTGACCATCAACCAGTGGATAACGCAACGACCACTCCTGGGCCATCCGAACCATGGTGTCGTAAACAGAACTATCTCCGTGGGGATGAAATTTACCAAGCACCTCCCCTACTATTCTGGCCGACTTTTTATAGGCCCTGTTTGAAAATACTCCCAGCTCATACATCCCGAACAAAACACGGCGATGAACAGGTTTTAATCCATCGCGTACATCTGGCAGTGCACGGGCTACAATCACCGACATCGAATAATCGATGTAGGCCGCCTTCATTTGATTTTCTATGTTTACTTTTACGATTCTTTCACCGTCATGAACACTCTCCATGAATTCAACCCCTTTTCATTAATAATTGAAAAAATTATAGCTTGCAAAAGTAATTATTTATGCTGGTTTTAAAAAGAAAATAGGTTATTAAATTTACATTTGTTTTAACAACATTGTGTTAATAATTTGAATTTAATTTTTGTTACAGTTGCCAAACTGCTTATATATTTGTTTACATGTAAAAAGTTGTACCAATGAGGCTCCAAATTGTATTACCGGAAAATAAATCAGTAAAAAATATCAATATTCAGCAAATGGAATGGTTTTGGTAAAAGGCTTATGTGTAATTTTGCATGGAAATTAAAAACATATGGATACAAAATTTTCTAAACAAATGAGAGATGTGATGTCATATAGCCGTGAAGAGGCTGTACGACTGGGAAATAACTATATTGGACTTGAGCACTTTATGCTGGGGATACTGCGCGATGGTGAAGGAATGGCTATTCAAATGCTACTCTATTTTGGCGTTGACTTAAAGAAGCTGAAACAGGAAATTGAAGATGCCGTAAGAACCCCGGAAGCTGTTGGCGTTGTCATGGAAAATATTCCGGTTGTTAAACAAGCCGAGAAAGCCATGAAAATAACTTACCTCGAAGCCAAAGTATTTCAAAGTGAAGAGATTGGTACCGAGCATCTGCTACTGGCTATTTTAAAAGATGATAATAACCTTGTTACGCATAAACTTTCCCTTGCAGGGGTCGATTATCAGTCTGTTAAAGAAGAACTTGGACATGCATTGAAAGAAAATAGGATGAAAGGTAACTATCCTGAAACAAAACCTGATATTATAAGTGAAACGGGGAGCAATATTGCCGGTTCTGACAAACCACCTTATGGCAGCAACCCGAAGAAATCGGCGGAACCCAAATCCAAGACACCTGTACTCGATAATTTCGGTAACGACCTTACACGGGCAGCCGAAGAAGGCCGGCTAGACCCCATCGTTGGTCGTGACAAAGAGCTGGAACGTATTGCCCAGGTGCTGAGCCGTAGGAAAAAAAATAATCCGATTCTTATTGGGGAACCTGGTGTTGGAAAATCGGCTATTGCAGAAGGATTGGCTCTTCGTATTATCAACCGAAAAGTCTCCCGTGCCTTATTCAACAAGCGTATCATAACGCTTGATTTGGCATCGCTTGTGGCTGGCACAAAATACCGCGGCCAGTTTGAGGAACGAATGAAAGCCGTTTTGAATGAACTGACAAAAAATACGGATATCATTCTTTTTATCGATGAAATACACACCATTGTTGGTGCCGGGAATGCCTCCGGTTCGCTGGATGCTTCCAATATGTTTAAACCTGCACTGGCACGAGGCGAGCTGCAATGTATTGGTGCCACAACCCTAGATGAATACAGGCAATACATCGAAAAAGATGGTGCGCTGGAAAGAAGATTCCAGAAAGTGCTGGTTGACCCAACCACTCCGGATGAAACCATGCATATCCTTGAAAACATTAAAGAAAAATATGAGGACCATCATTTGGTGAAATATACCGATGATGCTATTCGCGCGTGCGTAAATCTTACTAACCGTTATATCTCAGATCGTTATCTGCCCGACAAAGCAATTGATGCGCTGGATGAAGCAGGTGCCCGCGTACATATCAGCAATATTCATGTGCCGGCAGAAATTATCAATCTGGAGAAATCCATTGAGGAAATACGGCAGAAAAAGGTATTGTCCATTAACCAGCAAAAATTTGAAGAGGCTGCTCAGTTTCGCGATATTGAAAGGCGCTATACCGAAGAGTTGGAGCGTGCGAAAAAACGTTGGGAAGAAGATGCCCAGCTGAACCGTGAAGAGGTTAATGAAGAGAAAGTGGCAGAAGTAGTGGCCATGATGACGGGTATTCCTGTTACCAATATCGCCCAAAGTGAAAGCCATCGGCTTATTAACATGGAGCCCGAACTTCAGGAAGAGGTCATCGGACAACCAGAGGCTATCAGAAAAGTGGTAAAAGCTATCCGTCGTAACCGTGCCGGATTAAAAGATCCAATGAAACCTATTGGCTCTTTTATCTTTTTGGGCCCCACGGGTGTAGGGAAAACTTATCTGGCCAAGATGCTGGCAAAATACATGTTTGACTCGGAAGATGCCCTTATACGTATTGACATGAGCGAATACATGGAGAAGTTTGCCGTATCGCGTCTCGTGGGTGCACCTCCCGGATACGTGGGCTATGAAGAAGGAGGCCAGCTGACCGAAAAAGTCCGCCGCAAACCTTACTCTATCATTTTGCTGGATGAAATTGAAAAAGCCCATCCCGATGTGTTCCACCTTTTGTTGCAAATGCTTGATGATGGCGTACTAACCGATAGCCTGGGAAGAAAAGTCGATTTTAAAAACACCATTATTATTATGACTTCCAATATTGGTTCGCGGCAGCTGAAAGATTTTGGTTCGGGTGTAGGATTTAGTACTGCAGCCAAAAAACAGAGCCGTGCCAGTCATACCCACGGTGTGATTGAGAACGCTCTAAAGCGAACTTTTGCTCCGGAGTTTCTGAACCGAATAGATGATGTGGTTATTTTCGAATCACTTGACAAAGAAGATATTTATAAAATTATTGATATCGAATTGTCTCACCTGTATGGCCGTATCAACGAAATGGGATATAAGATAAGCGTTACTGCCAAGGCAAAAGACTTTATCATCGATAAGGGCTGGGATGAACAGTTTGGCGCCCGGCCACTGAAACGTGCTATTCAAAAATATATTGAAGACCCTCTTGCTGAGGAAATTATTAAAAGCACCCTCAAGGAAAATGATAAAATTAGAATTGATTATGATGCAAAGAAAGATGAGCTTAAAGTAAAAATTTCTGCTCCCCGGAGTGTTCCTGCTAAGAAATAAGAAAACGGATAGACAGCTTCTTTTCCCCCGTAAACTATTTACCGGTGTGAAATTTAAAATATATATATATGAAAGGTGGAGAATTCCTAATAAAAGATATAAAAGCAGAAACTGTTTTTATCCCTGAAGAATTTAATGAAGAGCAACTTATGATTGCTGCAACTTGTGAGGATTTTGTGGAAACCGAGATTGCTCCCCATTTTGATGCCCTTGACAAGCACGAAGAAGGCTTGATGCCTTCGCTTTTGAAAAAAGCCGGCGAAATGGGACTGCTGGGTATTGCTATTCCTGAGGAATATGGTGGTTTCGGTCAGGATTTCCTTACCAATATGAAAGCGAACGAGGCAATTGGCTCTGCCTACTCTTTTTCGGTGGCTTTTATGGCTCATACAGGCATAGGTTCGTTGCCGTTGCTTTATTATGGAAGTCAGCAGCAAAAGGAGCACTACCTTCCTTTGCTTGCCACCGGCGAATGGCTGGCAGCTTACTGCCTTACCGAGCCCGGAGCAGGCTCCGATGCCAACGCCGGTAAAACCAAAGCCGTGTTGTCAGAAGATGGAGAGCATTATATTCTGAACGGACAGAAAATGTGGATTACCAATGGTGGTTTTGCCAATTTGCTGACCGTCTTCGCCAAGATTGATAACGATCGGGTGTTGAGTGCTTTTCTGGTCGAATCTTCCTCCAGCGGGATTACCATGACTCCTGAAGAGAACAAAATGGGAATCAAAGGTTCTTCAACACGCCAGATTTTCTTTAACGATGTGAAGGTGCCTGTTCAGAATCAACTGGGGAAACGTGGGGAAGGCTATCGTATTGCGCTGAACATACTTCATTTAGGACGTGTTAAACTGGGAGCCACTGTAATCGGTGGTATGCGCCGGGCTATTAACTATTCGGTAAAGTATGCCACTGAGCGCAAGCAGTTCGGAGCAAGCCTGGCAGATTTCGGCGCCATCAAACACAAGCTGGCCGAACAGGTAATCAAAACGTTCTCCACTGAGTCGGCTGTTTACCGTGCCAGCAAAGATATCCAGGATGGAATTACTACATTTCTGGAGGCTGGAAAGACCTACGGACAGGCTAATATTGCTGCCGCGGCAGAATTTGAACCTGAATGTGCACTACTAAAAGTATATGGCTCTGAATCATTAGATTACATTGTTGATGAATTGGTACAAATTTACGGAGGAATGGGCTTTTCGGCAGAAGCACCTGCCGACCGCTCTTACCGCGATTCACGAATTAATCGTATTTTTGAAGGAACCAACGAAATTAATCGCTTGATAGTGGCGGATGCAGAGCTCAAACGCGGCCTCCGTCATAAGATTTCACTTCTGGATAAAGCAGCTGAAATATTAGAAAATAAGGAAAGTATACGGGCTGTCGATGTTTCCTCAAATGATTATTATTCCCTTCACCATGCTTACGTCGGCCAGTTGAAGAAAGCTGTTGTTATTCTGTTCCCCACGTTAAACAATACCTTTAAAAGGCAGTTGGCTTACGAAGAGGAAATTATGATGAATGTTGCCAACATGCAAATGTATGTGTATGTGCTCGAATCAACACTGCTCAGGGTGGAGAAACTTGACCAGAACGGGCTGAAATCTGACATCTCCGTTTACCGTGATATTCTGGATGTGCTGTTACACGATGTAATGCATATTTTCCGAAAAGAGACCATTGATGCTGTTAGCTCGTTTTTGAAAGGTGATGAAAAAGAGGAAATGCTTGGTATCATGCAAAAGCTTACCTTTTATGATCCTGTTGACGCCAAAACGGCGCGCCGCCGGATTGCAAATAAACTTATTGAGGACGAGAGTTATAAGTTCTAAATAACTCGTTCGATTAAAAAAGTTGCGCTCCGCGGATAATCCGGGGAGCGCAATTTTTTTTTTGCTGAAAATAAAAACAATTCTATCTCAGAATACCTTTTCCAATCACCAGTCGTTGAACCTGATTGGTTCCTTCATAAATCTGGCAAAGTTTGGCATCGCGCATCATCTTTTCAACCAGAAAATCTGTGGAATACCCCTCTCCTGCCATAACCTGAACAGCATCGGTAGTAACTCTCATTGCCACATCCGAAGCATACAATTTACACATCGCCGACAAGATGCTTTTCGATTTTTGATTATTGTCGTAGGCCCATGCTGAATGCCAGGTTACCATGCGTGCAGCTTCCACTTCGGTAGCCATATCGGCAAGCATAAAGCTCACCCCCTGGTTCACCGTGATAGGTTTTCCAAACTGAATACGGTTTTTTGCCCAGTCACGTGAAGTTTCATAAGCTGCTCTGGCATTGCCCACACTAAGCGCGGCCACGCCGGTACGCGTACGCTCAAAAGTTTTCATAGCGAGGATAAATCCCTGCCCTTCACCACCGATAAGATTTTCTTTGGGAACTTCAACATCTTCAAAGACAAACTCAGTTTGAACAGAAGCACGCTGCCCCATTTTCTTCAAATTCGATACAATTTTCACCCCGGCTGATTTTGTCGGGACAACAAATGCACTCAGGCTACGGGCACCTTTTTCAGGATTCACCATGGCAAAAACCGTGATAAATTCTGAAACAGCTCCGTTGGTGATAAAACGTTTTTGCCCGTTCAGGATATATTTGTCACCGTGCAAAATGGCTACCGACTTAATACCTGCCACATCCGAGCCTGCATTTGGCTCTGTAAGCGCATAGGCAGCCACACCTTTTGCTTCGACAATCTGGCCGAAAAACCGTTTTTTCTGTTCTTCGCTGGCTCCCAACAAAAGAGGTGTAAGTGCAAGTGTGTTGGCATCCATACAAATCCCAATGCCTACACAACCGGCACCCAGTTCTTCTGATGTTAACGCACTCTCAAAAATATTATGTCCACTTCCTCCGTATTGCACAGGAACGGGGCCATTCATCAGTCCCTCATCATAGGCTTTTTTAACAACTTCCCACGGAAACTCCGCAGACTCATCATACTTTCTGGAATTAGGAATCATTTCGCGCCTGGCAAAATCCCGTACCTTCTCCTGAAGTTCAATCTGTTTGGGTTCTAAAGAAAAATCTACCATTTTATCTGTTTTTATTGGTTAAAAAATTCAGTTATGTTCTATTCCTCTATATGTTTTTTGTTGAAGAGGTAACAAAAATAATGTTTCCCTGGAATTTTTTCTATTTTAGTGGAGAATTATTAACAGTAAATAAGATGACAACACGTTAAGATGAAAGAAAACATGTATTCAAAAGGGTTTAAAGCATTTCTCCAGCTTGAGAGAGCGTTATCGGGAAACACCGTGACGGCTTATCTGCATGATGTCGGTCTTCTGTTTTCTTTTCTTCAGTCTAAAAAAAATAATCTCAGCATAAAGGATGTCACCCCCAGCCACCTCAAAGACTTCCTGCAATACATTAACGAAATGGGACTGGGAGCCTATTCTCAAAGCAGGGTGGTATCCGGCATAAAATCGTTTTTCAGTTATCTTATCCTGGAAAAGATTATTGATACAGATCCCTCGGCACTACTCGAATCGCCCAAGCTGGGAAAGAAATTACCCGATGTGCTGAGCGAGGAGGAAATGATGCTTTTGATACAATCCGTTGACTTGTCAGAGCCCCAGGGGGAGCGCAACAAAGCCATTATGGAGACTCTTTATGCCTGCGGTTTGCGTGTTTCGGAGCTGACCAACCTGAGGCTTTCCGATTTGCATTTTAACCAGGGAATTATTCTTGTTACCGGCAAAGGAAACAAACAGCGTATCATTCCCATTGGCGAAAATGCACAAAAGCAGTTGCAGACCTATATTCAAAAGGTGCGCATCCGTATTACAGCCCGAAAAGGAGCAGAAAATATTGTCTTTTTAAATCAGCGCGGAGGCAAAATAAGCCGGCAAATGATTTTTCTCATTGTTAAAAAACAGGTTGATAAATCGGGAATTCGTAAAAAAGTAAGTCCCCACACTTTCCGTCACTGCTTTGCCACACACCTTATTAGACATGGTGCCGATTTGCGCGTGGTGCAGGAGCTTCTTGGACACGTATCCATTAATACCACAGAGATTTACACCCACCTTAACGATGCTGATCTGAGAAATGCCATCTTGAAATTTCATCCACTGAGTTGAACTAAAGACACCAGATAAACCCAACTTCCCAATTGTTGATAACTGCTTATATTTTGGTAGAGGCTTTCACTAAACTCTTTAAAAATATTCCTATATTTGGCAGGCTGAATAGCACTCAGTCTTACGCTGTTTCTCATGAGTAAATTACGCATTTTAATTGTAGAAGATAATTCTGCCGATGATAAGCTCCTTAGGTATGAACTTGGACGTGATTTCGATTTTATAGCTATAACCGTTGAGACGGAGGCAGATTATCTTGCAGAACTGGAACATTTTCATCCTGAGTTGATACTTTCCGATTATTCCATGCCTGAATTTTCGGGACTGAGGGCTCTTGAGATTCGGAATGAAAAATCACCTCTCACGCCTTTCATTATTGTTACAGGCTCTGTAAACGAAGAAGTTGCCGTGAGATGCATCAAAACCGGGGCCTCTGATTACGTTACCAAAGAGCATTTGATGCGCCTGAATGTGGCTGTAAAAAATGTTCTGGAACAACAAAAAATTCTTGTTGGCAAGATAGAAGCCGAAAGGGATCTTTACCAGAGTCTGGAGCGTTTCAAAAAATTCGTAGAAAACGATATATCAGGCGACTATGTCGAAACTGAAGAAAAGGTCATTTATTGTAACAAAAAGATATTTGAGATTTTTGAGTTTGATGACTTAGACCAACTCAATGCTTATGGTACCCAAAATCTTTATGAGAACCAGAAAGACAGAGAACGGTTTATGGAAGAGCTGAAGTTGAATGGCAAAGTTGAAGATTTTGAGGTAAGGATGCACACGCGTACGGGCAAAAAAATTGTTCTACTGGAAAATGCCTATGGCGAATTCGATGAGGAAGGCCGGCTTCTACAGCTTCAGGGTTACCTTATCGATATTACACAGCGGATTTCGTTTGAAGAAAAACTTAAGCACTCTGAAAATCTTTTCCGGACACTCACCGAAAACACTTCTGCCGGTATTGTTATTTACAACAAAGAAACATTTCTGTATGTCAATCCTGCCATTACACGTCTGCTGGGATACAGCGAGGAGGAGATGAAAAAAATGCATTTCTGGGATGTTGTGCATCCTCTTGATCGTGATATGGTTAAAGAAAGAGGTAAAAAACGGATAAAAAAGCAGCGAGTACCTAATAACTATCAATTCAGGCTAATAACGAAAACAGGGGAAACTCTCTGGATTGACTTTACTGCCGGGAGCCTGCAGTTTGAGGGTGAAGAAGCCAGCATTGGTAGCGTTCATGATATTACAAAAGAAAAACTGGCAATAGAAGAAATAAGATTGCTATCCAATGTTGTTTACCAAAGCCCACTCTCTGTGGTGATAACTGATTTAGATGCAAAAATTGAATATGTAAATGACAGTTTTACACGAATCACCGGCTATAACTTTCATGAGGTTTTCAACCAAAATCCCAGGATCCTACAAAGTGGCGAAACTCCTAAAAAAGTTTACGATGAATTGTGGAATACCGTAGCAAAAGGTGAAACATGGCGGGGAGAATTTATTAATAAACGTAAGAACGGGGAGGTTTATTACGAGTACGCAGTGATTGCTCCTATAAAAGATGACGAGGGCAATACAAAGAGGTACATTGGCATGAAGGAAGATATTACTCCCAGGAAAAAGTTGGAGAATGAGCTTATAGTTGCCAAGATAAAAGCCGAAGAAGGGAACAGGCTAAAATCGGCATTTCTTGCCAACATCAGTCACGAGCTACGTACGCCACTGAATGGAATTCTCGGGTTCTCGGAACTTATTCAGGAATTAAACGAAGTGGAACCTATTCAGGAAATGAGCCGCTATATTAACGAAAGTGGACAGCGGCTGCTGCGCACACTGGATATGATTATTGCCATATCACGGCTTGACTCAGGTACTTATGAAGTCAAAAATGAAAGCATGGATGTGATAGCCGAATTCCACCGTATTTATACAAAGAACCGACCACTCGCTCGTGACAAGAATTTGGAGATAACATTTGAGACGGCTTTTGACAGTTTCGAGTTGCTGGGTGACCGCACCATTGTTTCCGCAGCAATTGATGAGATTGTGAACAATGCCATTAAGTTTACCAATGAGGGTAAGATTGATCTCAGAGCCGGAAAAACTATAGAAAATGGCAAAGAATATATTTATCTCGAGATAGAAGATACCGGGATTGGCATTTTAGAAGAAAACAGGAAAGCAATTTTCGAAGACTTTCAGCAGGCCAGCAGCGGCTATGGCAGAAAATATGAAGGAACCGGGCTGGGTTTAAGTCTTGCCAAAAAGTATGTCGAACTGATAGGCGGCTTTTTGAAGCTAAAATCAACAGAAGGAGTCGGCTCAACATTCACCATTTGTATCCCTGTTTATCAGGACAATCATAAAAAGCATTGACAGCAAACACTTTAACTATAAACTAATCTAGAATGATGGAAAACAATTACCAGCAGAAAAGAATTTTGTATGTGGACGATGATCTTCAAAGCCGATTATTAGTCGAGTACCTCATTGGAAAATTTTATGACATCACGCTTTGCGCCACGGCAGAAGAGGCCTTACATATACTCAAAACTAATAGCTTTAGCTTAATATTATTGGATATTCGTCTTGACGGAGAAGTATCAGGGATTGATTTGCTATCAGAAATACGCAATATACCTGAACATGAACACACCCCTGCTGTTGCGGTAACGGCCTTCGCCTTTGATGAGGACAAAGAGCAGATCTTATCGTCTGGTTTTGCAGATTATATGGCAAAGCCTATTGCTTTGAACCCATTTAAAGAAATGGTTAAGAATTATGTTGACAATCACGAGATTAGATTCATGTAGCCTGGTACTGGATCCATTCTCAATTCTAAAATAATTGCTGTTTTATTACCTCCACAACGCTACAGCCTTAGAATACTAAAAGTTCCATTCTCTTCTAATTTGATAAGTGTTGAAGGCCGTATGGCAAGAATATGCGACCGGTGGATGTCCACCACATAATCTACCCTTTCCTTGATAATATCCGAAATCTGATGAAAAGTTAGCGGGGAAGGTTCGCCGGAAATATTGGCTGAAGTAGAAACAAGCGGATGACCAAGCCTTTTAATTACCCCACTACAATAATCGCCATGTACAATGCGAATGGCTATAGTTCCATCAGAAGCAACAAGCTTTTTCGGTAGCTTTTTGGCGTTATTATATACTATGGTTAAGGGAGATGCAGCATTTTTTATAAGGTCATAGGCTATTGATGGGACGTCCTCCACATATTGATTTAGCTTGTCAGTACTGTCTAGCAACACGATCATACTCTTTTGCTCCTGGCGGTTTTTCAACTTAAAAATCCTTCCGATAGCTTTTGAATTGGTGGCATCACATCCGATACCCCAAATAGTATCCGTTGGGTAAAGCAGGATTTTTCCCCGCTTTAACAATGCCACTGACTTTTCAATTTCTTCTTTTAATTTTTCAGACATAACAACAATTGTTTTATGGCAATAGTTTCTGCACACATGAAATGTTTCTTTGGACAAGCTCTTTTCCCGTGCAATCCGCAGGGACGGCATGACAGCCTTTTGGCAGTTTGAATGATAAATGACCGTTCGGAGAGCGGGCCAAAACCAAACTCCCCCACAGTAGAGCAGAAAATGGCAGCAACAGGAGCATTCATGGCAGAAGCCAAATGTAAGGGTGCTGAATCGTTTGTGTAATTCATTAAAGCATCGCGCATAAGCGCAGCCGATTCCAAAAGCGACAGCCTGCCTGCCAGGTTTATGCTGTTGGCGTGGGCTGAATCTTCCATAATCTGCTTTATCTTTGTCTTCTCTTTTTCGGAACCCAAAAAACAGACTATCAATTCTTCATCGAGTTGCTGCACAAATTCCACCCACTTTCCGGCTGGAAACTCTTTGGTGAACCACAAGCTTCCGGGCGAAACCGTAATATATTGTCTGGTCTTGTATTGCGACACTTTGGCAAAGTCGTGTTTCGAGGGATACAGTTTGGGTTTAAAAATAGTTGGTTCGGTATAATTATCTATCAGCTTTAGGTTTCGCTCTATTTCGTGTGGACTTCCCTCCTTCTGTGATATCTTGTGAGTAACACGATGCGTAAAGAAAAACGAAAACGGATTCTTTTTGAATCCTGTTGTTTGTCGTGCACCCGAAAGCACTGTTAGCAAGCCGGTAGAAGCAAATCGCTGGGTGTTAATCACCAGATCATATTTTTGCTCGCGAATGATGCCGATAAGTTCGTGAAGTTTCTGATACTTTTTTTCCGATTTGTCCCACACCATAACATGTTTGAGAAGCGGGTGATGGCGTAGTAAAGCTTCGTTTCCCTCTTTCAGGAGAAAATCGATCCTAGCTTGTGGAAAAAAGTGATGCAGCTTTTCAATCAGCGGCGTAGCAAGCACAACATCTCCCAGCGAGGCAGTTTGTATAATTAAAATACTTTTCATCTCCAACAGTTATACGGCTACCTGAAAATCTCTTAAAGCCTCATTCAGCGAAGTCTTAGTATCGGTAGAGGCTTTACGCTTTCCAATGATTAATGCACAGGAGACCTGAAAATTGCCAGCTGGAAAATGCTTGGTATAAGTACCGGGGATAACAACCGAACGTGGGGGAACAAACGCCTTGTACTCAACCGGTTTAGAGCCACTGACATCAATAATCTTTGTGCTTTGTGTAAGTACAACATTAGCACCAAGAACGGCTTCTTTTCCCAGCCTTACACCCTCCACAACAATAGAGCGAGAGCCGATAAAGCAATTATCCTCAATAATTACGGGAGCTGCCTGAACCGGCTCCAGCACGCCGCCGATACCCACACCGCCACTCAAATGTACGTTCTTTCCAATCTGCGCACACGAGCCTACAGTAGCCCACGTATCCACCATGGTTCCGCTCTCAACATACGCACCAATATTCACATACGAAGGCATCATAACCACTCCCGGAGCCAGATAAGCGCCATAGCGGGCAATAGCATGTGGGACTACACGTACATTTTGAGAAGCAAAATCCTTTTTCAAGGGAATTTTATCACGAAATTCAAACATACCGGTTTCCATAGTCTCCATTTTCCGTAACGGAAAATACAGAATAACAGCTTTTTTTATCCATTCGTTTACTTTCCATTCTTCTCCCAGCGGCATTGCCACCCGCAGTTTTCCTTTGTCCAATGCCTCTACTATGTTAAAAACTGCCTGTTTCACCTCGTCAGTTTCGAGTAAATTACGGTTTTCCCATGCCCTATTTATCAGTTGCTCAATAGCTTTCATATGTTCCTATTTTTGAGCCTAAAATAAACATTTCCACAATAGGGCAAACAATAATTTTATTCTCTGGAAATATTTTTGTACTTTTAAGCCACGCAATTAAGTGAAAACTCCTTTTTATTATGAATACACCTGTTATTAATGGGTTTCGAACATCCAGAATTAGCATCCTTTTTACAGTATTTTTTATTGTCTCACAGTACGTCTTCGGCGCGGGATTGTGGTATCCTGTGGGCGCCAGGCAAGCGGGACTAAACCATTGCTCTGTTGCGCTGAGTGATTTTTGGAGTATCCAAAACAACCAGGCCGGTATGGCGCTTATAAAAAATCTGTCGGCAGGTATTGCTTATGAAAACAGATTCCTTGTTCCCCAGATGGGAACAGCAAGTCTGGCTCTGGTTTATCCTTTGAAATTTGGCAATATGGGCATCAGCATGAGCTATTTCGGCTATGCTCTGTATCACGAAATGAAAATAGGGCTTGCCTATGCACGCTCTTTTGGCCCACGTTTAAGAGCAGGTGTCCAGCTTGATTATTTACAAACCGGATTGGGAGACGTCTATGGCAGTAGAAGTAATGTTACATTCGAGCTGGGCATACAATCCGATGTTAATGAACACCTTACGTTTGGGGCTTATGTCTATAATCCGGTACGTGTTAAACTATCCGATTATGCCAACGAAAAAATTCCCGCAGTTTTTCGCTTTGGTGTGGCTTATCACTTTTCCGGCAAGCTGCTCACAACGGCTGAGGTGGAAAAGAACACCTATTATCAACCTGTAATATTAAGAGGTGGCATCGAATACAGATATAAAAAGCAGTTCATTTTCCGTGTTGGTTTCGGAACTTCACAAGATATTTTTTCTTTCGGCTTCGGATGGTATAAAAAGCACATGCAGTTTGACATCGGCACCACCATGCATCAGGTACTGGGTTTCTCACCTCAGACTTCACTAGTATTTACCTTTTAAGATGAGACATAAATTCCCATATTATCTCATACTGTTATCGGTTATATTTTCCCTCATAAATATGAATGTAGAAGCTCAGGATGGTGATACATTACACAATCCTTCAGAGTTTCTGACCAACCAGATGGAAAATTTGGCAAAGTCCTCAGACAGACAGCAGGACTATTCCGACCTCGCTGACGATTATATTTATTACACCAAACGTCCAATCAATATTAATGGAACCGGTACGGATATATTAATACAATTACATTTACTTAATGATGCACAACTTACCTCTCTAAAATACTACATTCATAAAAACGGTGCAATTCTCAGTATTTACGAATTGCAATATGTTTCCGGCTTTAACGCACAAGTAATTCAACAGTTAGGCCCGTTTATCAAGACCGGTATTCCGGAAAAAGCAAAACCATATTCCTGGAAAAGGGCTTTAAAATATGGAGACCATCAGGTTCTGATACGTTATAGCCAAATCATTGAACCTGTTGCCGGTTATGCAATTCCTGCCGATTCGGCCTTCGTGAAGCCCGGTTCTGTATATCTGGGAACTCCACAAAAGCTATATCTACGCTATGGTTTCCGCTCCGGCAACCATTTGCGCTGGGGTTTTACCACAGAAAAAGATGCCGGCGAAATATTTCTCCCTAACCACTTAAGCGACAGCGTAAAGCAGATGCTAGGCAGCAAGGAGCCCCATTTTCCGGACTTTTTCTCAGCCTATGCCTACGTATCTAATCTGGGTATTTTGAAGAAGGCCATCATCGGCGATTACCATCTTGAATTTGGGCAGGGACTGTGCCTTTGGTCAGGCTTAACTTTTGGGAAATCAGCGGAGACCACTTCCGTCAAATACTATGGTTCCGGTATTCGTCCTAACACATCGGCAAATGAAAACAGGTTTTTTCGTGGAGCAGCTTTTACCCTTGCCCTTGCCAGGAAAGATATAGAGATCACCACATTTTATTCACACAACAAAATAGATGGAAGTTATTTTATTACCCCTTCCGGGAGAGATGAAATCACAACGATTCTGGAAACAGGAAACCACCGGACAATAAGCGAGTTACTCAACAGAAACAGGCTAACCATTGAAGCCTTTGGCGGTCATGTCGGTTATACTTATCATTTTATGAAAGTGGGGGCAACTTATTATCAAACCCGGCTGAGCCTACCACTGGAGCCCGCCCGGCAGCTTTACAGAAAGTTTTATTTCCGTGGAAAACAGCTTAGTAATGCATCGGTCGATCTGAATTTGCAATTTTCGCATATTTCATTTTTTGGGGAACTTGCTGCCAATCCGGGATCAAGCCTGGCGGGAATAGCCGGCATCAATGTTTACCCTTCCGACCGGCTGAGCCTAACACTGAGCTATCGCAACATTTCTCCGGCCTATAAAGTTATTTATGCAGCTCCGTTTATGGAGTCGGGAAGTGTAAATAACGAACGGGGTATTTATCTCGGTATCAAGATACTGCTTTCAAGCCTGTTTACGTTCAAGGCTTACGCCGATTATTTCTCCTTCCCATGGTTGAGATTCCAGATGAATAGCCCCACCACCGGAAAAGCTTTTCTTGCCGAACTCGACATGATACCGGAAAAAAGCGTAAGTATGTATTTTCGCCTCCGATACCAGCAAAGAGCCGAAAACGTTTCTAGTCCGGATAGCTATCATCCTTTGTTATCACTGAAAAGCTATACTGATTTTCGCTATTCCATCTCTTATTCTGCCCTGCCCCGGTTGGCTTTCAAAATGCGTGTAGAATATGTCTTTTTTACCAAGGCATCCGATCGCGAAAAAGGTTTTCTAATGTACCAGGATATTGTGTACAGCCTTATAAAATTACCACTTAACATAAGTTTTCGTTATGCACTTTTTGATACAGATGGCTGGAACAGCCGGATTTATGCTTATGAAAGCGATGTACTGTATGCTTACACCATTCCTGCATATTACGATAAGGGACAACGTATTTATCTGTTGTTGCACTGTAAGCTTAAAAAATATATCAGCATTTGGCTGAAGGCTTCCCGGACACTCTTCTTTAATAAGAGGAGTATTTCTTCCGGTCCGGATGCCATAGCCGGTAACCACAAAACAAGCATCAAACTACAGGTTCTATTGAAATTTTGAGCATAAAAAAGGAGCTGTAATTACAGCTCCTTTTCCAAAATCGTTTTTTTGAAATGCTATAATAGTTGCTCAAGCTTATTAACTAAAACCTGTTTGGGAACCGAGCCAACCTGCTTATCTACCACTTCTCCGTTTTTAAAGAATAAAATGGTAGGAATATTACGAATACGGTAACGACGAGCGATGGCTGGGTTGTGGTCAACATCCATTTTACCAACCAAAACTTTATCACTGTAATCTTCACCAATTTCCTGAATAACAGGACCGACAACGCGGCAGGGGCCGCACCATATTGCCCAAAAGTCAACAATAACCGGCTTATCGGAGTTTAAAACCAGCGTATCAAAATTTGCATCTGTGAATTCTAAAGCCATTTTTTTATTTTTTTATTTGGTTACAAAATTAATAAAGAAACTGATACGGACAAATGTATATATATTATTGACTCCATAGTCTATTTACTCAGCAAGTAACGAAACGCTCCCAACCTACGGAGATTATTCAGAAAGTAAAGGGCATCCACTTTTCCCGATTTGCCTTTTAGAACCAACGGCCGTTTATTATCGGCAGAACTCAACGAAATCATTAGTTGGGTTTCTCCGGGATAGTCATGTTTCATTTTTAACAGTTCGTTTATAATTTCATCAGTAACCTCCTCGGGACTAATATATAAGGTAAGCTTCTTAATTGCCTTATTCATGGCATCTTCCAAAAGAGAAATATCAAGAATATTAATGTTAATGTTATTCTCATCGTAGCGGCTGGATTCCACTTTGGCATGTACCATCAGATTATTACCCACCACAAGCATATGTTTCAGCCTCAGATACGTTTCCTTAAAAAGTCGTAAATCTATGGAACCTGAATAATCTTCCAACGTCATGATACCAAAAAGAGAGCCACTTTTCGTGGTTCTTTGCAGCGTGGAAGTCACCATGCCACCAAACGTGATTTCTTTATTTTTATAATTAGCCAGGTTACTACGCAACCGGGCAATACCAATGTTACATAAATGCTTCAGTGTCAACTCAAAAGCATCTAAAGGGTGACCGGAAATATAAAACCCGGTTACCTCCTTTTCGAACCGCAACAGGACAGCTTTGGACCAGGGTTCACAGGATGGAATGGGTGGATCCTGCACTTCAAATTCATCAGAATCACCAAAAAGAGAAACCTGTGCGGAGTTCTTTTTTTGCTGATATTTTGATGCAAAGCGGATAATCTTTTCGATAAACTCCGGATCGTTTTCATTTTCTTTGTAAAAGTACTGCGCCCGGTGCGTTCCGGTAAAAGCATCGAATGCTCCGGCTTTTGCCAGGGCTTCGAAGCTTCTTTTGTTCACCGATTTCAGGTTGACCCGCTTGGCCATATCGAAAATACTTTTGAAAGGTCCGTTGTTCTCCCTTTCAACAATAATATCTTCCACGGCGCTACCCCCTACCCCTTTGATAGCGGCCATACCAAAACGAATGATACCCTCTTTTGTTACGGTAAAGTTCTGTGAACTCTCATTAATGTCCGGTCCGAGCACCTGAATACCCATCCGCTCTGCTTCTTTTGTGAAGAAAGTGATTTTATCAATATTATTCAAGTTACGGCTTAGCACAGCTGCCATAAATTCGGCAGGATAGTGTGCTTTCAGGTAGGCCGTCTGGTAAGAGACGTAGGAATAGCATGTTGCATGAGATTTGTTAAAGGCATATTTTGTAAATTCCTCCCAGTCATGCCATACTTTTTCAGCAATTTTTTGTGGGATGTCGTTTTTCTCACATCCGGTCAGATATTCTACTTTCAGCTTAGCCATCTCAGCCATTTTTTTCTTACCCATGGCTTTGCGCAGCGAGTCGGACTGCCCTCTTGTGAAGCCTGCCATTAGGCGCGAAAGCAACATCACCTGCTCCTGATAAACGGTAATCCCATAAGTCTCTTTTAGAATCTCCTCCATAACAGGCACATCGTATTGAATGCTTTCCAACCCATGTTTACGCTTGATAAACTGAGGTATATACTGCATTGGACCAGGTCTGTACAGCGCGTTCATGGCAATCAAATCTTCAAAACGTGTGGGTTTCAGATCCTGAAGATATTTCTTCATACCGTCTGACTCGAACTGAAACAGGCCTGTTGTTTCGCCCCGACCATACAGCTCATAAGTCTCTTTGTCGTCCAACGGGATATTATCAATATCTACATCTATACCCTTTGATCTTTTGATATTTTGCAGCGCATCTTTTATGATGGAGAGCGTTTTCAGCCCAAGGAAATCCATTTTGAGTAGTCCCACATCTTCAACATAATTCCCATCATACTGGGTAGCATATTCCAAAACCGAACCTTTCACGGTGGAGATGGGAACAAATTTATCCAGACTGTCACGGGCAATGATAATACCACAAGCGTGAGTACCGGTATTTCGCACCGACCCTTCGAGGGTCAATGCATTCCTCAGTACTGAAGAAACTTCAGGCTTCCCATGTTCCAACTCATGTTTAAGTTCCGGCACCTCTTTAATGGCATCGTTGAGGCTGACACCAGGACGTTCCGGAATCATTTTTGCCAGTCGATCTGCCTCCTGCAACGGTAGTTTTTGTACCCTGGCCACATCGCGAATAGCGGATTTCGCAGCCATTTTCCCAAAAGTAATCAGGTGTGCAACGCGTTCTTTACCATATTTCTGTGATACATAATGCAGGACTTTTTCACGGCCATCGTCGTCAAAATCGATGTCGATATCAGGCATGGATATACGATCGGGATTCAGGAAGCGTTCAAACAGCAATTTATACTCTAAAGGATCTATCTGTGTGATTTTCAAGCTGTAAGCCACTACGGACCCCGCGGCGCTTCCTCTTCCGGGGCCGACTGAAACGCCCATTTTCCGGGCAGCTTCCAAGAAATCCCACACAATTAGGAAGTAATCGGGAAACCCCATAGTTTTAATAACATCCAGCTCAAAGTCGATGCGTTCGGTGATGGTATCTGTTATTTCTGGATAGCGTTTTTTAGCACCTTCGTAAGTAAGGCTACGCAAATAGGCATTGGCATCTTCGAAAGGTTCGGGAATCTCAAACTCTGGCATAATTGGCTTATGATCAAGCTCATAAACCTCAATTTTATCATTAATTTCCTGGGTGTTAGTAATAGCCTCGGGAATATCAGCGAACAACAGGCTCATCTCCTCATGCGTTTTAAACCACTCCTGCCTTGTGTAATGTAGGCGGTTCGGGTCTTCCAAATCGCGGGCTGTACCAATACATATCAATCGGTCGTGGGCACCGGCATCTTCGGCATCTACAAAATGCACATCGTTGGTAGCAACTATTTTAACGCCATGTTTTGCCGATAATTTTAACAGCTCGGTGTTAACATACTCCTGGTCTTCATAAACACGGCGATCCATTTCCGGGTCACCGCTTTTGTGACGTTGCAACTCAAGGTAAAAATCTTCTCCGAAAATATCCTTGTATTCAACAATGGCTTCTTCCGCTTTGTCTGCACCTTCATTTACAATCTTTGATGGAATTTCGCCACCAAGACAAGCCGATAGTGCAATCAGCCCTTCGTGATGTTTCTTTAGCAAAGCCTTGTCAATACGTGGCTTATAATAATACCCCCTTGTCCATCCGGCCGAAACCAACACAATAAGATTCTGGTAGCCCTTAAGGTTTTTAGCCAGCAATATCAGATGCCATCCGGAAGCATCCACCTTGGATTCCTTCTTTTCCATACCACGACGAGCCACATATACCTCGCAACCGAGAATAGGTTTTATCCCTTCTTTGATGGCGCTATTATGGAAACTTTTTGCCCCAAACATGTTGCCATGATCTGTGATAGCTACCGTTGTCATCCCATCCGCTTTGGCTTTTTTCATTAGTGAAGGGATCTTTGACAAGCCATCCAGTACGGAGAACTGTGTGTGTACGTGCAAATGGGTGAACATGCGAACTTCCGCCGTACCTGGCATAGCTTTTTTCTCAACAACAACCTGTGGCGAAGGGATATTTGCTGCAGGTTTTTCCTCATGGTAAGTTTCCACCTCCAGGCCAATTGGCTTTATCGGTTCCGGATGAAGTGACCTGAATTCATGAACTGTTTCTTCGGACAATCCCAACATGCCGGCCTGTATCACATTCAGCCGGATAAGTTCCAGAAAACAACGCGCTGTAGCCTGTACATCTGCCGATGCATTGTGGGCAGCATCAAAGTTCTCACCAAAGAGTTTGACATGTAACTCGGAGAGTTTAGGCCATTTGAATTTTCCACCTCTGCCGCCGGGAATAGCACAATAGTTGGTGGATATCTCTTTTGTATCCACAATAATTCTTTCGGTGAGCGGGCATTCCAGCTCTTTTCTCATACATTCCACCCTGACAACCGTGTTGTCGAATTCCACATTATGGCCGGCTACCACTTTTACTTTTTGCAGAGCTAGTATAAATTCTTGCAAAACTTTATCCAGCGCTTCCCCTTCATTCGTGGCACGTTCGGTGGAGATACCATGTACCTTTTCAGCAGCCCTCGGGATGACAAAACCTTCCGGTTTGACAATATAATTCTTTACTTCAACCAGCTCTCCTTTTTCATCATGAATCTGCCAGGCAAGCTGTACCAGCCTTGGCCAATTCTCAAAATCCGTTAAAGGAGCATTATCGTTAATGGGTAAACCGGTGGTTTCAGTATCATAAATTAAAAACATAGTATTCTTCAATGTATTAGCCTGATTTGCTGATTAATATAAAATGAATGTCCGCTTAAACAAAATTAATTAAATAGCTGTTTGCATGACAAGATGTTGATAACTTTCGGTAAGATTTTACAATGAATTGAAAAACAAAGATTAGGGGCGAAAAGGCAAAAACTACATATGAAAAGATATGAACAATTATAGTTTTGCGTATCTTTACCGCGATGATTAAGAACAATACATCGGAGATGCAGGGGAAAAATAAAAAGAATGAAAGCAAAAATGGAGAACGAAAAAGGGATCACCTTATTTTTCTTGTTTGTCTTCTGCTTGCCGCTGGTTTTTGGTTTCTCATCAAGCTGTCGGACAATTATTCCGTCAGTTACCGGATGAGAATAAAATATACCAATGTACCGGCAGGAAAATTGATAACCACTTTAGTTGACAGCACCACAGTAGTTCGTTTTAAGTCCAATGGATACAACCTGGCAGATCTCATGTTACATGGCAAACTTGACAGTTTAGACATCAACCTAGGTGAAAGTAGTATTAGAAAGGTAAGCAAAAACGAGTATGCAATCAATACGGCTAACTTACGTGAAAGTACAGCACAGATTCTGGGTGTAAACGACCGTGACCTTGAGTTTGCGAGGCCTGAACTCCGTTTTTCCATGGAACATCTTCACAAAAAAAGTCTTAAGCTTTTCGCCCGGCTCGATTTGAGTTTTAAAAGCCAGTTCAGACTTTTTAGCTATAAAATTGTTCCTGCTTTTATCACCGTTTACGGATCGCAACAAATTCTTGACACGTTGAAAACACTTAATACAACCACCATTCATTTGGAGAATCTTGAAAGAGATCGAAAAGTATCGGTTGACGTTCAAAACCCTTACCCCCGGATGCTCAAATTACTTCCGCCAAAAGTTAGTGTTGAGCTCGATGTGGAGAAATATACAGAGCGACAGTTACAAGTGCCGATAGATGTTTCCGGCGTTCGCCCCGAAATCAGATTATTTCCCACAACAGCCACGGTCAACTTCAACGTGTTTATCAGGAATTATGAAAAAATACACGTGAGCCAGTTTAAGCTGGTTCCCAATGTCAGGAATATCAATCTTAGGAAAGTGAAGACACTCCGACTGGAACTGGTATCCTATCCAAAAGAGATCAGCAACATACGTATCATTCCCCCCGAAGTGGAGTTTATCATTGTAAATTAAGTAGAGAGACCATGCTGAAAGTAGCCATAACAGGAAATATCGGGAGCGGAAAGACGACAGTTTGCAAAATATTTAAAAGCCTCGGAATACCGGTGTTTTATGCGGATGCTGAAGCTAAAAAGCTCTATTGTGATGTTGATATTATCTCAGCTATCGAAAGTGCTTTTGGCAACCATATGTTTGACGAAAACCGGCAGCTGGTCAGGCAAAAACTGGCAGAAATTGTCTTTCACGATGCGTCATCACTGAAAATTCTTAATGATATTATTCATCCCAGGCTTATGGAAAAATACCAGATATGGCTGAATGAGAACAGGCAGCATCCATATACGTTGCACGAAGCAGCTGTCATTTTCGAAAATGGTTTGGAAAAACAGTTTGATACTATTATCAATGTGTCCGCATCTGAGAAAATCCGGCTCACCCGCATCAAGAACCGGGATACCTTTTCTGATGCAGAAATCAAAAACCGCATGAAGCGACAATGGCCCGACGAAAAGAAAAATGAGCTTGCAGATTTTGTCATTGTCAATGATGGTAAACATTTCCTTATTCCACAGGTTATTGAAATTCACAACAAGCTAATGCAGAAAAACATATAAATAAATGGATCTTAAATTATTGACAGAACAAGTTGTCAGGCTAAGTAAAGAAGTAGGACAAATGATTCGCAAAGAGGTTAACAGACTCGGCACATCAGATGTGGAATATAAAGGCATACATGATCTGGTGACTTATGTCGATAAAAAATCGGAAGAACTCTTAATTACAGAACTTAGGAAAATGTTACCTGAAGCGGGCTTTATCGCCGAGGAAGATGATAAGCTGGCGAAAGGAGAACGCTATAACTGGATTGTGGACCCGCTGGATGGAACCACTAATTTTATTCATAAAATACCTCTCTACTCCATTTCTATAGCCCTTAACGATGGTGACGAAACCATTCTGGGTGTGGTGTATGAAATTAACCTGCAAGAGAGCTTTTATACCTGGAAAAATGGCCCGGCTTTGCTCAACGGTAAAGAAATTCATGTTTCTGAAACCGGTATTCTGGATAAGTCACTCATCGCCACCGGATTTCCTTATTATGATTATTCGCGGTTAGATCCGTATCTCGCCCTTTTTAAAGACCTTATGCAAAGCAGCCGCGGTGTTCGCCGGCTCGGCTCGGCTGCTGTTGATCTTGCCTATGTAGCGGCAGGACGCTTTGAACTGTTTTACGAATATGGTCTCCACCCCTGGGATGTGGCGGCGGGTGCACTGATTGTGAAGCAGGCCGGCGGACGTATTACAAAGTTCCAAGGTGAAGATGACTTTGTCTTTGGAAAAGAGATTATAGCTTCCAACAACCAGGTTCATAATGAGTTTTTAAAGAAATTGAGCTACTACTTTTTTTCCTAATTTTACACCCCCTAAAAGTAGAGAATGGTAAAATCCAAATATCTGAAAAAAGATAGTCCGACCCGGAGTATCCTGAAAGCCCTTAGCTGGCGTGTAATCGCTTCGGCAGCTACTTTTGCCATTACTTACGTGATTGTCCGAAATTCGTCCGGAAAAACAGACTCGGAAGCTTTGAAGTTTGCCAGCGCCATTGCCAGTGTGGATGTGATTGCCAAGCTGATTCTTTACTATTTACACGAAAGGCTGTGGACAAATATCTACTGGGGAAAATACTGGAGCAAGAAAATCTGGAAAAGAAATTACCGGAAGATGCATAAGAGACTAGAGGCATTACAAAATTCAACTTTCAGAACAAAGGAGTAACACTTTTTCATGGAAAGATCCTTTTTTAATTTTTTGTCCCTCAGACGGAACAAATGAACTAACTGGCTATAAGCATTGGAGACTACACGAATAAAACTTGTCAGCAGTGATATCACCAAAATGCGGGTTGATGCCATAGTAAATGCTGCTAACCGTACTTTGCTGGGCGGCGGTGGCGTAGATGGCGCCATTCATCGTGCTGCGGGTCACGAACTACTGAAAGAGTGCCGACAATTAAACGGCTGTCCGACAGGCTCGGCAAAAATCACAAAAGGATACCAACTTCCTGCAAAATATGTCATTCATACTGTTGGTCCGGTATGGCACGGCGGCAGCAATGACGAACACAAACTACTCAGAGGCTGCTACGAAACAACGCTGAAGCTGGCCAAAGAATACAATTGCAAAAGCATTGCCTTCCCCAATATCAGCACGGGAATTTATCGCTTTCCCAAAGAAAAGGCTGCAAATATTGCCATCAATACCATCCGCAACTTCCTAATGGAAAATGACCTACCTGAAGAGGTTACCTTTGTTTGCTTCGATGCGGAGAATTATGCCATTTATGAGTACCTGTTGAAACAGGACTAGGTTCCGTATGTTCCTGTATGCTCTTTCGGATTCGCAACCCAATAACTTTGGTATTCAAAATGGAGCCCAAAATAAAACCTAAAACTGTTCAGAGCATTTTTTATTTGCAAGATATTCCCGGAAAGAAAAGATTTGTGCCGAAAACTTATCCAGCAGTAGCTGATGCGCCAAATCAAACACTTTTACCTTGGCATTTTCAATAATATTTGAATCTGCCGTACAGATGAATCCTTTCTCTGTGGTTATCAGTTCATAGTCGGGAGAAAAAACCGTCTCCGCCTCCCCTGTTAGTTTCATCGCCTGCATTTTTTGGCAGGTCATCAAGCACATTTTCCCGCTGTGGCTGATGGGCGTATCAAAATAAAAATGAACCCTGGAAACGCCCTTTTCGTGAAGAAATTCCAAGATCAATCTTACAGACCTCTCCAGCACCTCCCAATTCAGCTTTTTACGATGTAATTCCGACACATCGCGCAGATAGCCGTCTATCCCCACGAATACGGGGTTTCCATTCAGATAACTCCCCAGCGTCCGGCAGACATTGAAGCCATCGAGTGTAACTTCGGCATAGGTCGGAATATCCTGTATAAGCTTTTGCTGTCGCACCTCGACCTGCTGTTTTTTGGCAAGCCCGCGGTAAAGCATAGCCCTCTCGTACGAAGGCAAAACGTACCGGTCGCCCACCAACTTCAGCATAGACTTTTGCGGATAGTCATGCTCCAGCAAATAGCAGTAATCGCACACTGCCTGAAAAAAACCGTCCGAAAACTTCATAAATTAGTGGCTTTGTCTATTTTTGTAAAAGTATAAAGAAAGAAGATATGGCAAACCATAAGATACGCATCATCAACGGCCCCAACCTGAACCTGTTGGGGACACGTGAACCCGGCATTTACGGAAACCAGACTTTTGAAGAACAACTCGCTGCTTTTGCAAAGGAGTTTCAGGAGCTGGAAATCGATTATTTTCAGTCGAATGTGGAGGGTGAGCTCATCAACAGCCTTCACGAAGCAGCCCGTGAAAAGGATGGCGTAATTCTGAATGCCGGCGCTTACACACATACTTCTGTTGCGTTGGGCGATGCCATAAAAGCGATTGACCTTCCGGTGATTGAAGTACACATCAGCAATATTTTTTCACGTGAAGATTTCCGGCATGTGTCTTACATCGCACCTTACTGCAAAGGTTCCATCATCGGTTTTGGCATGGACTCATACCGACTGGCGCTGAAATATTTTGTAGAAATGATATTATAAATTTTAAAATTTAATAAACATTCAAAAGAGAATCAACAACTCCATCAACAGCAAAACCCGCTAATAATTTATTTTATGAACAAATTTCTTTTGGCCGTGGTTCTGGTATTTACCGGAACAGCTGTCTCAGCACAAGATTACCGACATATTATTACCCGACAAAAAGTTGTAGTAGATACGTTTTTCAACAAATATATCACCCGGGATCCCTACCGGTGGTTAGAAGATGTTAATAGTCCGGAAACCAGGGAATGGGTGAAACAGGAAAATAAGATGTCCAAGAGATTCTTGATAAGGGCATCTTTCAGAACTAATTCCTACAAGAGCATCAGCCATTATGGTCATGTTAAATACGATACACCTGTTAAAAAGGGAGATTACTATTTTACTTATGCCTATTACAATAACACCGGTGTCCCTGCCCTGTTTTATAAAACTTCACCCGAAGTAGAATCAAAACTTCTCGTTGACCCCAACTATATTTCAAAAAAGGATAAGATTCTGCTCAAAGGTTATTACATTTCTAAAGATTCGAAATTACTGGCTTACCAGTACAGCCGGAACGGAAGCGATTGGGCTGAAGTAGGGGTAGTGGATTTGATAACCGGAGAGGAAAAAAGCGACCACCTGACGGGGCTGAAGTTCTCAAACATTGCCTGGCTGGGACATGGTTTCTTTTACTCTACGTTGTCGCAGAATGGAAAATTTGGAGTTACCTATGGTGAGAAAATTTATTACCATACCGTTGGAACTAATCAAAAAGAGGACAAACTCATTTTTCAAAGGAAGAATCCTGTCTCCGAGTTTAGTTATTTTACCACTTCCAATGAACGCTTTTTGGTAATAAAAGAGATAAACAGGACAACCGGTAAAGTCAGCTTTTATTATATTGATTTTAAGGTTGAGCATCCTCACATAATGCCCCTGATAACCCATATTCCGG
>CAYYOW010000002.1:0-63622 GCA_964473395.1 uncultured Lentimicrobiaceae bacterium
TAATTGTAGGCGTTGAATTTCCTTTAGTCCGGTTTTTCTTTTTTCGCAAAGAAACAACTTCGAGAAAAACCAGAAGACCAAAGACGAATTTTCTTATTCATTAACTTGTAAATTTCCGGTCAAATATAAGAGAATAATTATTCTCCTATTTCAGATATTTCACCATCCATCCCACCCAGCGCCGGTAAATATCTGTTGTCCGGACAATGTCGTGCGGGAAATGGGTATTCGCCGGATAGACATAAAACTCAGTGGTTATGCCGTTGTCACGCAATGCATGAAACATCTCATAGCTGTTTACGATGGGCACGTTAGGATCACCGGCATCTCCCATAATCAAGGTGGGCGCTTTTACTTTGAGAGCAAAAGCAATGGGCGACTGTTCACGCCATATTTTCCAGTATTTTTTCACCCATGGCGAACCACCGAAAAAGTAAAGGTCTCCTTTTTGGTAATAAGCAATGGTGTAATCCATCACCCAGTCGTTAAGTGCTGCTCCAGAAACCGCTGCTTTCCACACATCCGGATAGTTTCCGATAAGCCAGGAAGTCATGTAGCCACCATAAGACCAGCCCGTAACGCCAATATTCGACTTGTCAACAAAACCTTTTTCTTCCACCTTTTTCAGTCCGGCCATCACGTCTTTGCCCGGTCCTTTTCCGGTATTCCGGTAAATAGCATGTTGGTAGGCATCGCCCAGGTTAGTACTACCACGGTAGTTGGGTTGAAACACGAGGAAACCTTGTGCCGCAAGCAACTGCACCAGTGGCGAAAACCGTATGGTGGAAGTCCCTTCGGGACCACCGTGAACCACCAGCACCAGTGGGTATTTCTTCCCTTTTTCAAAATGAACAGGATAGGTCAGTACCCCATCTTCCTGAAACCCATCCAGATTCCAGTTGATGCCTTCATTTCTGGCTATGGAAAGCGAATCCACAAAAGCATTAAAATTTGTCAATCGATGCGGTTGACCGCTAACAGACTTCATTACATACAGTTCGGCAGGATGTGTTGCTGTGCTGCCGGTAAAAGCAATAGCGCCACTTTTGGAAACGGAAACACCTTTGCTGCCAGGGAGCACATCGCCGGTATTCAATAATTTGGCTTTCCCCTGTGCCGGTTGATTCCACATGACCTCACGGGTTCCTTTTTCAGCCATCAGCAATAGGTTTTTCCCATCGGGAAGCCAGATAAAATTGTTAATGTTTCGCGCCAATGCTGCTGTAGCATCGCTGATTTTCCCGTTTTTACGAACATAAACAGCAAAACCGTTGTTTTGGTCGCCGTTGCGCGGCCGCAAAAAAGCCAGCGTTTTCCCATTGGGAGCAAAAACAGGATTGGTGGAACCTTCATCCGAAACAACAGGTTGTACTTTACCGGTCTGCACATCTACCGAAGCCAACACTGAATGCCATGCATTGCCCTCCCACACGTTAGGATATTGGCAGAAAACAATGGCTTTCCCATCGGCAGTCCAGGCCGGCGCCGACATAGAGCCCTGGTCAGTGCCGAGGCTCCAATTTCCATTGGAAAGCAGTTTGGCTTTACCCCCTTTTGCCGTGACAACCCACAAATGCCAGGGTTGAACTTCGGCACGGGCCATGTAGTTGTTATCGGTTACCCTGAAAGCATCTTCGTGATGTTTAATAGCCTTGGGATTGGGAATTGTATCCCGTGCTATGAAAGCGAATTGTTTTCCATCCGGGCTCCAGGCATAAGTATCCACACCGGTTTTGGAATTTGTAATCCTAACCGCATCGCCGCCGTTCATGGGCATAATGTAAAGTTGTGCCTTTTTGGATTTCGGGTCTTTGGCAAGAAAAGCAAGCTGTTTTCCATCAGGAGACCAGCGCAATGTTGACAAGCCTTTTCGCTGAAAAGTCAGCTTACGCAATACGCCATCGGCCACCTGAACCAAATCAATTTCCTGCTTAGTTTTATCATTTTTCCAGTCAGGACGGGTAGCAATAAGGGCGACCTGTTTCCCGTTAGGTGAAATGCGTGGGGATGAAATTCTAACTAATTTTTTTAAGTCTTTCAGCTGAAAAGGTTTTTTGGCTGAAGTCTGTGAAAAGCCGGGTGCGGCCAAAAGGAGACAGGCAAATGTAACCAGAACACGGTTTCTATTTTTCATGGATTAGAGTTATATTTTCTGTAATTTCGCTTTGAAAATCAGTATTCTTCAAATCTGATATCTTTCACACGTAATTGTAACGAAGTATTTCCCTGCCATGTGTTTTCATCCAGATGATAACAAAGGCTAAAGGGCTTTCCCCGTTTCATTTCTTCATAATACTTCCCCATGTTAAACGCTATGGCTTTCAACGGGTTTCCTGAGTGGGCTTTATGTACAGCCTCAAACTTCAGGTGACGTGGAACGCCGTTTCTTCCAACGGCTTTGGCATAACCCGTGTCAATCAAATGATGCGATACAAACAATGGCGACATATTTCCCGGCCCAAAGGGGGCAAACTGTTTCAGTATTCTGTAAAACCTGGAATTGATATCACTGAGGAAAAGATCTTCATCAATTTCAATTTCCGGGATTGTCATATCTTGGGTTAGGTGTGCTTCGGCATAAGCTTCAAACTCTTTCAAAAATGTATCAAGATTTTCCGGTTTCATAGCGAGTCCGGCAGCATAAGTATGTCCGCCAAAATGCTCCAGTAGATGGCTGCATGAATCAATGGCATCATAAATATCAAAATCTTTTACCGAGCGCGCCGAACCCGTTACCAGACCGTCTGCCAACGTCAGCACAATAGTAGGTTTATAAAACTGCTCAATCAGCCTTGAGGCCACGATGCCAATAACGCCTTTGTGCCACTCTTCTTTGAAAAGAACCGTAGTTTTTTTACTTTTCAGCTCTTCACTGGCGTTAATCATGTCGATAGCTTCCTGTGTTATGCTGGTATCCAAATCGCGGCGGGTAGTATTTAAAATATTGATTTCTCCACCCAGCTTTTCGGCATATTCGTCATGGTTACTAATCATCAGGCGCACCGAATCTGTTGCATCTTTAATACGTCCGGCAGCATTTATGCGCGGTCCTACCACAAAAACCAGATCGGTGACAGTAATTTCACGCTCAAAAACCAGCTTGTTTTTACCATTCTCAGCTACTCTTTCAAATCCAGACGATTTCAGGATAGAATAGATGCCGGGACGAGGTGCGTTATTGATTTGTTTCAGCCCGAAATAGGTCATAATACGATTTTCTCCCGTTATGGGTACAATATCGGCAGCAATACTTATGGCAAGCAAGTCCAGACTTTCAAACGTTTTTTTATCGCTGATTTTCAATTTTCTGGCCATGGCTTGTATCAGCTTGAACCCCACGCCGGCACCGGAAAGTTCTTTAAAAGGATAAGAGCAGTCGTTTCGCTTGGGATCAAGTACGGCTACTGCGGCAGGAATACTGTCGCCCGGACGGTGATGGTCACCGATAATAAAATCAATACCTTTTTCAGAAGCATAGCTTACTTTGTCAATGGCTTTGATACCACAGTCGAGTGCAATAATCAACTTTACGCCGTGTTCATATGCTATATCTATTCCTTTACCGGAGATACCATAGCCTTCGAGATAGCGGTCGGGAATATAAAACTCAATCTTTTTATGAATATTTTTTAAAAAGGAATAAACCAGTGAAACGGCTGTGGTACCATCCACGTCATAATCGCCGTAAACCATGATCTCTTCGTTGCGGGCGATGGCCTGCAAAATTCTATCTACAGCCTTGTCCATGTCTTTCATCAGGAAAGGGTCGTGCAATGCATCCAGCGAAGGCCGGAAAAACGCTTTGGCTTCCTCAAAAGAGGAAATACCGCGCTGAGCCAGCAAATTCGTCAGTTTCGGACTTATCCCCAACTCTTTTGCCAGGTGCTCAACCAGCTGAATATCAGCCTCTTTTTTTACCACCCAACGATTTTCCATGAAAGCAATATTTAGCTTGTAAATATAATGATTTAATGTGAGTGAATAACAGGAATGCCCGGCCTTGTGATAGAATCCGGCTGGAAGTTTGGCTAAGAGATTTGATTTCAACCAAAAAAATCAGGAAATAGATTTGTTTTTCCAATATTTTTCTACTTTTACAGCAATGGACTGAAAAGGGACATTTACAGCCTGTTTTACGGAATTATTAATTTCTGATCGCCAATTTGACGGTTATAATATTTTAGTGCTATGTCGAATTTAAGTTACGTAAGCGGAACAGGGAACGTTCCGCTGTTGGGAAAAACTATTGGTGAAATGTTTGACGAAACTGTTGAACATTTTCCGGAAACAGAAGCTTTGGTGGTGGTTCACCAAAAAATCAGGTGGACCTATCGCGCGTTGAAAAAACAAGTGGAACGGTGTGCTTTGGGTCTTCACGCTATGGGGCTGCGAAAAGGAGATCGTATAGGTATTTGGGCGCTCAACTGTTCGGAATGGGTCGTCATACAGTATGCTACAGCCAAGCTGGGGGCTATATTGGTGAATATTAATCCCAGTTATCGTGTGAATGAGCTGGAATATGTTCTCAAACAGTCGGGTTGTAAATTTCTGGTGATTGATGAAAAAACGGAGCACTCCGATTATGCTGAAATAGTTTATGAACTAACGCCGCGCTTAAAATATGCGGAACCCGGTTATCTTCACGAAGTAAAGCTTCCCGAACTCACCACGGTAATTACGCTGGAAGATAAAGCCGGTCCGGGAATGTTCAAATGGCAGGATGTTATGGATAGCGCCCATGACGTTAAGCCGGAGGTCTTGGATGAAATTGCTTCCAAACTACATTTCGATGAATCCATAAACATTCAATATACCAGTGGAACCACAGGTTTTCCTAAAGGCGCCACGTTAAGTCATCACAACATTTTGAACAATGGTTTTTTCGTTACCGAATCGTTACATTTGAATGAAAAAGACCGCATGATTATTCCGGTTCCGCTTTATCATTGTTTTGGGATGGTTATGGGAAATCTGGGATGCCTTTCGCATGGTGCTACCGCCATTTATGCCAGCCGTGCTTTTGATCCCGAAGCGGTCATTCGCACCACCGACCACGAAAAAGCCACTGTTTTATATGGTGTTCCTACCATGTTTCATGCTGAGCTTGACCATCCAGATATAAAAAAATATGATGTTACCAGCCTGCGCGGAGGCATCATGGCCGGTTCCATTTGTCCGGTGGAATTGATGAAAAAAGTGCAGGATGTGATGAAGATGACCGACATGCAAATTGCTTACGGTATGACTGAAACCAGTCCGGTGAGCACCCAGACCTCTTCAGATACACCTTTTGAAAAACGGGTGAGTACGGTTGGCCAGGTACATCCGCATCAGGAGGTGAAAGTTATTGACCCCGAAACCGGTCTTGTCGTGAAAAGAGGTGAAAAGGGCGAGTTGTGTACTCGTGGTTATAGTGTCATGCTGGGCTACTGGAACGAAGAGAAGAAAACCCGTCAGGCCATCGACAAAGCCCGGTGGATGCACACTGGTGACCTGGCAACGATTGACGACGAAGGTTATGTCAATATTGTGGGACGTATTAAAGACATGATTATTCGTGGTGGTGAGAATGTTTATCCCAAAGAGATAGAAGCCTATCTGCTTACCCATCCCAAGGTGAATAACGTGCAAGTGATTGGCGTTCCGGACGAAAGATACGGCGAAGCGGTGATGGCCTGGGTCAAGATTAACGAGGGTGTTGAAATTACCAGACAGGAGCTTATCGACTATTGCAAGGGGACTATTGCGCACTATAAAATTCCCAAATATTTCAAATTTGTGGAAGGATGCCCCAAAACAGTTACCGGGAAAATCAGAAAAGTGGAAATGCGCGAACAAAGCATCAAAGAGCTGGGGCTTGAGCATTTGGTAAAAAACTAATTCCGAAGTTGTTTAAAGTTAATCCATTGTTTTAGATTTACAAAGGTTTATCATTTAATTTTTTTTTAAACTTTAAACAACTTCATCACATAAAAGTGTTTTTTCATTCCTTTTTCCCGATTTCGTAAATATTTATGATGGTTTTTAAGAAAAGAAGCTTACAATTTTGCAATTAAATTGCAAAATTGTAAAACGGTCAAAATGACCGTAGATTTGAAAATAGCTTTGGCAGGTTTCTCCAGCTGTAAACATGGGTCAAAAACGTAAAAGAATTATCCCCGCCATACACAACATGAAATGTATTGCTGTCATATCCGGTCAACCGCTTCCAAAATTGTACCTGTTTGATAGAGTCTTTTGTAAAAGTTTTTCCTGATTTAATTTCGATTACTTCAGGGGAGGTTCCATCCACAATACAGTCAATTTCGTTTCTGCTGTTATCCCTCCAGAAGTAAATATTCGATGGACGATCTTTGTTAAACCTGTATTTTAACAATTCCAGAAGAATGAAGTTCTCGAAAATATTTCCTTTCAGGTAATGGGTGCTTAATTGTGTTTTGTCTCGGATATTCAATAAGTAAGAGAGTAGCCCCGTATCATAAAAATATAACTTAGGGGTTTTAATCAGGCGTTTTCCAAAGTTTTTATGGTACGGTTGCAAAAGAAACACAACATAACATGCCACCAGTATTGAAACCCATTCTTTTGCTGTATTTACGCTTATTCCCGCGTCTCTTGCCAGCGAGGAATAGTCAAGAATCTGCCCGGTTCTGCCGGCACATAATTTTAAAAAATGGGTAAATACAGTTAGATGCCTGATATTTTGAATTTGTCTGACATCTCTGTTTACCAACGTTTCTATGTAAGAAGGAAAAAATTCTTCCGGAGCAATGTCATTATCATAAATGGCAGGATAAAAGCCTTTAAACACAATTTCTTCATAGTCATCAGGTGAGAAAGTTTCCAGGTTATCTAACTCCATCTGGCTAAGAGGTAATAATTTAACGATTTTTGTCTGGTCCGCTAATATTTGTGAAACCTTCTCCTGCAACAAATGATTTTGTGAACTGATAAGTACAAACCTGCCTTCAATTTTTTCTCTATCTACCGTTGTTTGAATATATGACAGTAATTCTGGGAAGTGCTGAATTTCATCAATAATACATTTTCCAGGATGACTTTTCAGAAACCCGTTTGGATCATCTACGGCCTGTAATCTTATATTGGGGTTTCCCAATGAGACATAGTCGTAACCGTCAAAGATTGCTTTTGCAAGGGTTGTTTTTCCCGATTGTCTCGGACCGGTGATGGTCAATACCGGGTACTTTTTTGCAATTTCAAGTAGTTTGCCAGCAATTTGTCGTTCAATCATAAAACAAAAATAATACAATTTAGCATTTGTAATGCAAATTTGTAAAGAATAATTCCTGCTATGCGGAAATAAACTTGTTTGTTAATGTTCCCATCAAATGGAGATATTTTGTTCTCTTCATTATGCTTGTCCTTCTCCGGACAGAATGAACAAACCCTTTTCCCGCGACCGGAGATTTTCGATAGTCACTGATGATAACCAGACAAATCAAATTGTCGTGTACTCGATTTGTCTAAATTTTGAGATAAATACAGGTGGATGATTTCCTGCTATACTATTTTGTATAGAAATTAATCATCCTTTGAATGGCTTCCCGACAGACCGGGCAGAATTTATCGCCTTTGAACGTTTTCATCAGGCAATCCTGCATGGGCCTATACATCCCTTTTGGTTCGTATCCTCCGCCTTCAAAAGCACCCACCGTATTGCGGTATTTTTTTGTAGCCGGCGTGGGAATGGGTGTGCCGGGTTTTACCCTATACTCCCACTTTCTGTCAAAGTGTTTCAGCGTGGTGATGTTGGGCTCCCAGGGCTCGATGTTGAGGTTGTAAAACTTTCCATAAGCCGTTGTGTCGTTGTAATACTCATCGGCCAGTCCGGCAAAACCATGGCCAAATTCATGAATCAATATCTTGGCGGACTGCACGTTGCTGTTGACAGTCACATTGTAGTAGTTGAAGATAGCACCCCCTCCGTATTTTTTGCTGTTGACCAAAATGTAAATCTGATCGTAAGGCGTGTTGGCAGCCAAATCACGTACGCTTTTGTCGTCCATGGTCATCAGGTAACGCTCGCTGTTGAAAGTGTAATAGCTGGTATTCAAAATGGTATTTTTCCAAATCCCTTCAGCAGGAATATCGGTGCCCGGCTGTTTGGAAGGAGCAAGGACAGCACGAAAATTAAACCTGTCTTCATTTTTCGTGTAAGGGGCAAAGGTGAAGAAATCTTTCACAAACTTCCGGCAGTCGTTGATAAATTCTCCCATTTGGGCTTCGGTGTATCCCTCCGGTAAAATCACCACATCCACCTTTTTTGCCGGGTTTCCCGTAACCCGCACATCAAATTCCGGATAAACCAATCGTCGGTCGTGTTTTATGAAGTAATCGTTGGTATCCACTTCATAGCTGAATTTCTTGTGAAACACGCCATTCCTGGCCCGGCTGTATAGTTCAATACGCACGTTTTCTTTGGGATAAGGAATAACTACTGTTTCCGAAAAAGTACGGTTGGCCTTTTTGGCTTCTTTGGTGGTTTGCCACTCCCTGAAAAGGGTAGAATAGCCACGCGAATAGAGTAGGGAATCATTTTTTACATTAAAAACTTTTACATAATAATTACCGTAGTTCATGGTGTCCACCAAATTCACGTGCGAGCCTCCCCAGTAAGGTTCCTGTATCAATTCATCAAAAGTATAAAACTCACTGGAGTCATTTCCGCTATGGTAGTAATCCATACGGAGTGTTTTGTTGTAAAAGTATTTCTCAAACTGCGCCTGAACACTCAGGCTTAGTAACACCAACGCAAAAAGTAAAAGTCTTTTCATATTAACGGAATATTTTTTTTTAAAATGCACAACGAAGGCGCACAAAGTTAAGCATAAAAAGAGGAGAATATTTTCAGGCAATGATAAAACCTAATGTATCAGAAAACTAAATACCTCTACCAGAAAAGTCTTAACCTGTGGTTTCAAAAATAGCTGCCAAAACAGGTTCTTTCTTCCTTCTGTCTCACCAATTTCTCAAATAGTCTTACATTTGCCCTAAACAGAAAACAGTGCCTGAAATTAAAGAAATAAAAGATGCCGTTGCAGCTATGGCTGAAGAGTTGGTGAAAACCCACCGGCATTTACATGCCCATCCCGAGTTGAGCTATGAGGAGGAGAAGACTGCGGCGTACATTTCGGAACAGCTCACCTTGTGGGAAATTGAACATCAATCCAATGTTGCAGGACATGGCATAACCGGTCTCATCAAAGGCCGCCATCCGGAGAAGAAAGTGGTGGCGCTTCGTGCCGATATTGATGCGTTACCGATTTTAGAAAAAAACGAAACTTCATACAAGTCATTGAATCATGGCGTGATGCATGCCTGCGGACATGATGTACACACCGCCTGCTTGTTGGGTGCTGTAAGAATTCTTAACGAACGGAAATCTGATTTTGAAGGAACCGTAAAGTTTATTTTTCAACCGGCAGAAGAGAAACTTCCCGGCGGAGCTATCCGGATGATAGAAGCCGGGGTACTGGAAAGCCCTCATGTGGATACTATTCTCGGACAGCATGTTTATCCATCCCTAGAGGTCGGGAAAGTAGGTTTTAGAGGTGGCAGATATATGGCTTCAGGAGATGAAATCAATCTTTTTTTTCGCGGAAAAGGCGGCCATGCCGCTATACCTGACGAAATTGATGATACGGTTTTGGCTATGGCCGAAAGTATTGTTTCGCTGCAAAGCATCGTCAGCAGGAAGGCCCCTCCAGCCGTACCAGTTGTACTCTCCTTTGGTGAAGTAAAAGCCGGGGGAGCCACCAACGTAATCCCTTCGGAAGTGGTGGTGCGGGGCACTTTCAGAACGTTTGATGAAACATGGAGAGTAAAGGCTCATCAGCTCATTAAAGAAATAGCAGTGTCAATAGCCCGTGCCCATGGTTGCTCTTGCGAGGTAGTCATAAAGAAAGGTTACCCTTTTCTGGAAAATAATCCGGAGGTTACCACCGTCGCAAGACGCGCAGCGGAAGAATACCTTGGAAAAGAAAACGTTGTGGATTTGGATATCCGCATGACGACAGAAGATTTTGCCCGTTATGCCCAACAGGTACCGGCCTGTTTTTACCGGCTGGGAACCCGGAATGAAGAAAAAGGGATTATTTACGGTTTGCACACCCCCCAATTTGATGTGGGAGAAGGAAGCCTGGAAACAGGTACCGGCCTTTTAGTTTGGGAAGCTTTACAACAGTTAAAATCATAATCCATGATTGTTGGAGATAAATCATACCAAACGGTTTGGATGGAAGGGTCTTCCGTTTTTATGATTCAGCAAAACCTTTTGCCGTTTCAGTTTCAAATTCACGAATGTAAAACTTACTGGGACACCTGTATAGCCATCACCGATATGATTGTGCGTGGCGCTGGAGCCTTAGGAGCTGCTGCTGGCTTTGCCATGGCACAGGCCTTTTTAACGATTAATACCAAAGAGCGGCTGAAGATGATTCGTGAAGCACGCAGTGATATCGAAAATACACGTCCCACGGCGAAAAACCTGTTTTATGCTGTTGACAAAGTATATCGGGCAGGTCTTGTCTCAGTAGAAAATGCTGTGGCCGAAGCACAGAAAGTAGCGGAAGAAGATGCTGGTTTTTCTAAAGCCATTGGTGAGTACGGAAGCGCACTCATTCACAAAAAAGCCAATATCCTGACCCATTGCAATGCCGGCTGGCTGGCATTTGTGGACTACGGCACAGCACTTGCTCCCGTTTATCTTGCCAAAAGGCAGGGAAAGAAAGTCTTTGTATATGTGGACGAAACGCGACCCCGGGGACAAGGGGCGCGACTTACCGCCTGGGAGCTGAAAAATGACAATGTTCCGCATGTTATTATTCCTGACAATGCTGCTGCGTCACTTATGGCACAAGGGAAAATCGACATGGTCATCACCGGCGCCGACCGCATTGCCGCCAACGGAGATACAGCCAACAAAATCGGTACGCTGGGACGTGCTATCCTTGCCAGGGAGTATGGCATCCCCTTTTACATTGCCGCTCCCACCTCTACTTTCGATCTGGAATGTGCCACTGGCAAAAAGATTCCCATCGAAGAGCGGTCGCAGGATGAAGTTTTATATCAGGTAGGTACCGACGACAATGGCAACCTGGTGAAAGTGCTGGTCTGCTCGCCCGGCTCCGGTGCTTACAATCCGGCGTTTGATGTAACTCCCGCCAAATACATCACCGGTATCATAACAGAAAAAGGAATTGTAAAAGCTGACAGGATGTCTATTAAAAAACTGATGGAAAAACTTTAGTTTTACTGTTACTGTTTCTCAGGATATGGGTACTGTTACTGTTTCTCTAATCCGCAATATTTGAGAAGCTTTTTGACGTTTTTGTGCATTAACGTTTATCCTGAAATTTTCATATTCTGCTATCATTTCACTGAATACCGCTTTAACAGATTGTATTTTTTTCGTTCGGTATGCATTACTTCCGGCAAAGACGAACCCGTTTTTCAGTTTTCCTTTCGCCGCATTGATCAGCGCAAGCGAAATACAATAAGGCGCTTTTTTATAGTCGCATGTCTTCAGACATTTCCAGGGACAATTTATAGGATGCCTTTTCCCCTCGGAAACATCCTTTAAAAACTTGTTATTGATGGCCCTTCCCGGCAAACCGACAGGGCTATCAATAAGCACAAGGTCTTCTTTCTTGCTATTCACATAAGCTTCTTTAAATTCTTGTGCAGCATCACACTCGTAAGTGGGAACAAGCCGTGTGGCAATTTGAACACCACGGGCGCCCAGTTTCATCATGCGGTACATGTCCGCACCGGAATATACTCCTCCGGCAGCAATAACGGGAATATCCTTTCCAAACTGTTCTTCAAAAGGTTTAATGGCTTCAACAACAGCAGGAATGATTTTTTCCAGTGAAAAGTCCGTGTTTTCTATTTGTAATTTTTTGTATCCGAGATGTCCGCCTGCTTTCGGTCCTTCCACTACCACAGCATCGGGAATTACCCCGTAATGGCCTGCCCAGTATCTGAAGATTAACCCGGCAGCTTTTGCAGACGAAACAATGGGAAGGAATTTAGTCCGGTTATTCTCTTTTTTATCTTTGATAACACTATCAGGCATGTGGATAGGTAGCCCGGCTCCGGAAATAATCAGGTCAGCTTTTTCCTCTATGGCCACAGTCAAATGATCTTCATAATCGGAAAGGGCAACCATAATATTTACCCCGATAACACCATCCGTCTTTTTTCTTGCTTTTCTTATCTCTTCACGCAGGGCCGTTTTGTTTGCCCCTCTGAAATCTTTTGAAAAACTGGGAATCAGCATGCCAATACTTGCAGATGATATAATTCCTATTCCACCCTCATTTGCTACAGCTGAAGCCAAACCGGATAAAGAAACGGCAACACCCATGCCTCCCTGGATAATTGGTATCCTGGTTTCGAGGTCGCCTATGCGCAATACATTCATAAAAACAACTTTTTAATTTGAAGGCAAAACTAAGGGCAAAACAGGTGAAAAAATTATTTTAGGGATTAAGTAGAGATGATTAGGGATAAATGAAGTATTTAGGGATAGATAGCGCGAATACGGGGACGAAAGGAGGAGAAAAATTCAGACCTTGTAGAATATTTCTTTAAATGGCAGGATATATTTACGTGAAACCGACAGAACATGCTCCTCTTCTCCAACATAAAGCACATACCCTTGTGGGTTACCCTCCAGCCTTCTGATCTGGTTTATGTTTACGATGAAAGCACGATGGCATCTGAAAATAAAAGAGTATTCTCTGCTGGCCTCTTCGGCACGATTTAAGGTGCATCTTACCAGCCGCGAATGGGTACCTTTACGATCCTGCCAGAAAACTTCAATATAATTGTTTGCGGAACGTATGTATAAAAGGTTGTTTACATCCACTGACAAATCGTCTTTTTCATAATCCGACTTTAGATGAATAACTTTTGGCAAAGGATTGGCTTTCTCTTCAAGATAACGGTTTAATTCCAAAGCAGATTGTAAATGCATATTTAGTAAGCGGGTGCGATTATAGGGAATCAGAATACTGACAGGTATAGCGCTGATTATCAGAACCTTTACCAAAATATAAAAACTAAAGCTAAAGTATCCGATTAACTGAAAATAGATAAAGTATGCTGAAGCAATGGTAAATATAATCCAGAGGTTCCAAAAGATTTCTTTTAAGACCGTCCATTTTTTAAAGATGTGGGCTTCGGCCAGAAATGCCGGTATGAGCAACAAATTAACACTTAGTCCAAGAAAAATAACCACGATCAAACCACCAATTAAAAAGTATTTTTCCTGTGTGTTTAAAGCTTTAATATCAAAGGGTTGGAAAAGATAGAACAGCAAAAACAATATCAGGCTAATGATAAAGATAAGCTTCGTATTTTGCTTAAGGTCATCATTAAACGGGTAAGACTTCTTTAAAAATTCAAACCATTTTGCCATGAATGCTCAATTTAGGATCCTTAGATTTTGTATTCAGCTACAAAAGTAAGCTAAAAAATATTTTGATGCAATGGAGAATAAATTTAATAACCTGAGCCCACTATTGGCTTTCTGTGAGCAAAGCTTATGTCGAGCTCAGGTCACGACAGGGCGGGATTTGCAATTGCCGCTTGCCTTAACCTCTTGATCAGAGACTCTACAACATCTTATTCGCCAGGTTAGCCAACTCGGAGCGTTCCCCTTTTTCCAACCGGATGTGGGCGTAAAGCGCATTTTGTTTCAGCCGGTCGATGAGTACTGACAAGCCGTTTGATTGTGAGTCGAGATAGGGAGTATCAATTTGGTAAATGTCGCCGGTTAAAACAATCTTTGTGTTTTCGCCGGCACGGGTGATGATGGTTTTTATCTCGTGTGGCGTCAGGTTTTGGGCTTCGTCCACGATAAAAATCACATTGGAGATACTCCGGCCGCGAATGAAAGCCAGCGGCGTAATCATCAGCTTTTCACTTTCTATGGCATCGCTGATGTGGCGGTATTCTTTGTCCTGTTCGCCAAACTGGTTTCTGATAAATTTCAGATTATCCCACAACGGCTCCATGTACGGGTTTATCTTTGAATTCACATCTCCCGGAAGATAGCCGATGTCTTTGTTGCTCAGTGGAACGATGGGGCGTGCCAGATAGATCTGTTTGAAATTACGCCGCTGTGCCCATGCTCCGGCCAGCGCCAGAAGCGTTTTGCCGGTACCGGCAACTCCCTGCAATGTAACCAGTTTCACCTCAGGATTCATAATAGCATGCAGTGCAAAAACCTGTTCGGCATTACGGGGCATAATGTGTGAAATAGCATGTTTCTCCACCCGTTCAACTCTTTCGGTGATGGGATTATAGAAAGCCAGCGCCGAGGCCCGTTGCCCTTTAAGAATAAAATAGTGGTTGGGATACGGTTTTTCTATATTCAAATCTTCCAGGCTGCAAAAGCCATTGGCATACAACCCGTCAATCACTTCGCGTGAGATCCCGGAAAGCATGTTTTTACCCGTGTAAAGCGTACTGATATTTTTTATTTTCCCGGTTTCAAAATCTTCTGCCGGCAGGTTCATGGCTTTGGCTTTCAGCCGAAGATTTATGTCCTTGCTCACGAGAATAACTTTCCGGTCGGGATGATCTTCTTTCAGCTTCAGGGCGGCATTCAGGATACGGTGGTCGGCTTTGTCTTCACCAAAGACATTGCGCGCATCACGCCGGCTTTGCTCGTTCATAATCACGCGGAACTTTCCTTTTTCCGGTCCATCTAGCCGCCGCCAGTTGGTCATGGTCAGCTTGCCGGAGATGCCATCGAGAAACCGAATAAACTCGCGGGCTTCAAAATTTTTTGTGTCGTTCCCCTTTTTGAAATTGTCTAACTCTTCGAGGACGGTGATGGGAATGGCCACGTCGTTGTCTTCAAAATTATTGATGGCGTTGTGGTTGTAAAGGATGACAGATGTGTCCAGTACAAAAATCTTTTTTTTCTTTTCTGACTTCTTTTCTGCCATGGGGAAAGGCTTTGGTGGAAAAACGACTTATCACCAGTAAAAATAAACCGAAAACAGGGGTTTTCTATGGCCGGCAGCACGGAGTTTCTAACAATTCATCGTTGACAAGTAGGCAAGCCGATGGAACACAATACTTTCGTAAACACAAGGTGTTTTATCAGTTTGTGTGTGATATTGAATTTCTTTTTGCCGTTTTTGCGCCAGAACTGATAAAATACTAAATTTGTACCAATTAGAACAACAGGGTATGTTTTAAGGAAAAGCTTATTTCAAGAAATGAGATCAGTAATTTCTGTTTTGATAGTTGAATTATTTTTGGATGGAGATGAGAAAATAAATTTTTATATATAAAATGAATACCAACATTAGAAATTTAAGGAATTCTGTTTTTGTAAATATCAGAAAAATCAACCAGATAGGACAAGAATATTGGTCTGCACGAGACTTATATCAGGCGCTTGAATATAAAGATTGGCGAAAATTTTTAAATGTTATTAGAAAAGCCCAAGAGGCTTGCCAAAACTCTGAACAGGAAGTTATTGACCATTTTGTCCGGGTGGACAAAATGGTCAATATCGGTTCGGGTGCTGTAAGAAATATCGGAGATTTGCATTTATCCCGTTATGCCTGTTATCTTATTATTCAAAATGCTGATCCGGGTAAGGAAGTAGTGGCGTTGGGGCAAACATATTTTGCAATTCAAACTCGTAAACAGGAGTTAGTCAATGAAGCATTTGATTTTAATAAAAAAACAGAAGAAGAAAAAAGGCTTTTTTTACGTCAGGAAATGATAGAGCACAATAAACAGCTGGCTGAAGCTGCAAAAATTGCCGGCGTTATTAAACCTGTCGAATATGCTATTTTTCAAAACTGGGGTTATAAAGGGCTTTATAACGGAATGGATGCCAAAGCAATACATAAAAATAAAGAATTGAAAAAAGGTCAAAATATCCTTGACCACATGGGCAGTACCGAGCTTGCTGCAAATCTTTTCCGGGCAACACAAACAGAGGAAAAACTTAGACGGGACAAGATAAAAACCAAAACAAAAGCTAATAAAACCCATTATGAAGTAGGGAAAAAAGTTCGTAAAACAATTGAAGAACTTGGTGGAACAATGCCTGAAGATTTATCCGTTGCCGATAGTATAAAAAAAATAGAAAAGGATAAGCAAAAAAGGATAGAAAAATGATCTGCAGATATTCTGGTATGTCATATCACTGGAAACAAACTTGCTTTCAAATCCAGGGTTAAACAGCCAGCCATTCGATTTTACGCAGAACAGTAAAAAAATCCTATCTATCCGACAATTAAGAAAATTACTAAAAGTGGGTGCAGTCTGATCGAAGCCGGGGAGTTGTTCTTAATCGGTTTATTACTACTTTTGGAGATAGAACCAGACCGGACTGTGAAAATCCTGTTCACACAGTTTTATGGATACTGACTCAAATAAATATAGTTCTTGAAAAATAAAATAATGCTGAAAAACATTTTCACAATGCCAGATGATTCCCTTTACCTGGAGAGTTCAGTTGACCCTTTAGGTTTTCGTGTTATTTGGTCCTATTTCGGCCAAAAAATATTCAATTACAAACTCACTACGATATCAACAGATATTCGAAATTTTAATATTAACCTGTTTCACCATTACATTATCCATTATCTCTTTGTCAATTATCCTGAAATAATAGCTAAAGCCAAAAATAAGTTTAAAACTTATCTCTCTGAATATGACATCAAAACAGGATTAATTATTTTTCTGGAAGACTTAATTACCTACTCCCTTTTTTACCAAAGCCATTATAAAAACAATAGAGGTATTGACATGTTGGGAATTTTAGGAAGCTATAAAGCAGAGCAAAATTTCGTGAAAAATGAAGGTAACATAATATTGGAAGCTGAAAAAAGCAAAGGGGTTTTAATCAGGCAAATTTTGCTCGGTGTTAATGGTCGGTACAAAGGGCCGTTTATTAATATGGGGTTATTTACAAGAAACTTCCAATATACTGAGCCGGAATGGATAAGAGTTGGAAAGATTATTGATTCGTGGGAGGATGGGAGCCTGCTTGCAAAGAGACTCATTGATATTATATTAAAACTCATTGAAGAAAAAACAGGAAAATATCCCAAAGATAATTTTAATAATTACAAAGATGATGAGGAATTACAATCGCTTATTATTAGCTGTTTCAAACAAAGGAAAACCATTCCTGAATTAAAATCATTTTGGGAGGATAAACTTGGATTAAAACAGGGTGCAGTCTGGTCCATATATCATCAGTTTGATGATCAGGCGATCGCAGAAAAACCCCCTAAAATAATTTTTGAGAAAGCATCTCAAGAGGAGAAAGATGAAATTGAGAGAATGAAAATTGAGAATATTTTAAAGCTTGAGCCTTTTCTTTCTATCTGCTCACAAATATTTTATTCCATTACGGATAAAGGCGTTAAGGAAGTATCGACAATAGAAAATGATGTAGAAAAATTACGACAACTTTTACAAATAGAAGATGTAAAATTGTTAACGAAAGAAAGTCCGAGATTACAAGAATTAGTTATTGCAATATTGTCTGGTGAAACAACAGCAAGAGTACTAATGAAAGCCATTGTTTCTTACCATGAAAAAATCATGAGGGATAGAGGAGGCAATAGCTGGGTTGAATTGAAGGAGGAAACAAAGGTAAAGCACTACATCTATCAATCACCGATAATAATTACCGATAAATTTATACAGGAAAGGCCGTGGTATAATAATTATTATCTTGATACCGTGAGAAATATCAGACAAGGATTAAATTAAATGTTATGTCAGAAGGAATGAAATTATACCATTCGTTTTCGAAAGTGCTTGAAGATCTTGGTGGAATAAAACTTGCGTGGTTTACGACTTTTAATCTTGAAATCTCTTTTTTTGAGAAGTTCATACTTTCAAGGCTGGCTCAACGTGATTTTGAAGAGATGAGAACGGTAAAAGATTATGAGGCCCTAAATGACATTTTGTTTACTAACGAAATAAATGGTAACAAGACTGATGTCAGGGTCTTTTATGATTATCGTGCTCTGAGCATGCGGTCTTCTAAAAAAACTTGTGTACAAACCATTGGAGTTAACCCGTCCGGGTTTGGAAAAAAATTTAAGGACGGTGTATTTCACCCGAAAATATGTTTATTGGTAAACGACCGGAACGAAGGGGTTGTTATTACCGGTTCTGCTAACTTAAGCCTTTCGGGCTGGGCACGCAATGTGGAATCCATTCTTATTAAAAAAATTGCTGACAAAGAAAATGCCCGAAGAATTACTAATTTCTTTTCCAGCTTAATAAAAGATACTTACGGGCATGAAAGTTTGAATAAAACAGACAGGTATTGGCAAAATAATCTTCCACCAGGGGCTGATTGGACTTTTCAGGATTCCTTCCAACCAAAAGGACTACTTGAAAATTTATCAGTAAAGAAAAAAACATTGTATGTGTGGTCGCCATATTTTTCAAATGATTTGATCCCTGTAATTGAGGAGAATCTTTCACAATGTCCCCAAATTAATATTGTTCCGGATGTAAATGAGCTTGGAAAAGTACGAATAGATGAGAATGTGTTGGAAAAACTAAAAAACAATAAAAAAATTGAATTTCTGAAAGAGATTAAATATTTAGACCGGGAAAATAAACCAATGGTTCATGCAAAAGTATGGTTAACCAAAGATAAAGTTGCTATTGGTTCCTGGAACTTCACAGAAGCAGGTTTAAATTTGGGCAAAAGCAATAATAATATTGAGGCAGGAATCATACAGGATATTTCCGGGCAGGAGTACGAGAAGATAATTAGATCTTTTAGTAATCCGGAAACACAAGAGAAATGGATAGGGCTGAAGCCGGATGAACTTAGTGAAGAAAGAAAAGATAAGCTTCAAAACTGGAAAATAGCTATCATCATTTATGCCGACTGGGAAAAATTTGAATACTCCATTGAACAGGACACAAACCTTTACGGTAAACAATATTCGATTTCGCTTCCCGGAATTAAAGGAAAAATTGCTTTAAAAGAACTGATTAACAGGCCAGTACCTTTTTATCTAAATCACAAAGACTTGTTAAAAGATAGATTGTTTTATGTTTACGATAAAAAAGGAGAAAAAATCTTTATGGGAATAATTGTGGAGAAAAACATCACCCATCGTCCGGCTTTTGGATATGACAATTTAGAAGACTTTATACAAGCATGGTTGGATGGAAAACCGGAAGAAAACAATAAAAGCATCAAACATGATTACACCTGTGATGAGGAAACGGGAGAAGAAATCCAAGACTCGATAAAGAAAAAACTTGCCGGTGATTATTCCAATGCATGGTTTTCTATGTTCCTCGCGATGGACCAATTAAAAAACAGAACAGAAAGGGCTAAAGATAATGCGAAAGAGCTAAAGTTGATAGGATATTATATTCCCGGTTCCATTACACAACTTCGAAATCACTTATACATCCTTCATGAAATGTATAATGATGGAAAAGCGACAAATAGTGCGGCTTACATCTGGTTTCTTATTAATGAAGGGAACCAGGTGATAAAAAAGTTTAATACGCTACGAGGAAACATCGGGCCAAAAATCAATTTGGTTGAGACCATTGAATTAGAATTTAAAAACAATTCCAGAAAAGCTAAAAGATGGCTTAAAACAATTGCAACGGAATGTAAATATTAGAATGATGCCCTACAAATATATTACACCGGAAACTTTATCAGGGTTTGTCAATTTTTATCGGGATCGTGATAAAAAAGATTGGATTTATACAGCTGGTAAAGAATCAACTATGCAAGCCAAACAAGCCGAAGGGGCAGCCTTTATTTTTAATCTGTTAAACGATGAGAAAATAGCTTTGCTTGCTGATGAAGTTGGGATGGGTAAAACCATTCAGGCCTTAGCAGTAACAGCAGCATTTTGGAGGCAAAAACCTGACGCTAAAATATTGATTCTGGCACCAAGAGCAGAGATTGCGTTGAATTGGATTAATGAATATGGAACTTTTATCAATGTGCACTATAAATGTAATGACGATATAATTAAAACGAGTATTGGAGAAGAGCCGGTAAATCCCGCCATATATTGTGAAAACCTTTACGACCTTGTACGGAAGGTTAAGCAGGGTTGGGGTAAATTATTTATTGGGAAAATATCTTCTTTTAGTTATCTATCGGGTCGTGAGCAAACCAACAAAATGCTTCGCGAATTGGGCATCTACCCTGCAATAGATTACGATGATGAAGGAACAGATGAGATGGAGAAAACAAAACATCTTGCTAAACAATTAAAGGAGGAAATATTCAAATCGTTTAGTAGTCACACTGAAAGTCCTTTTGACTTACTCATAATTGATGAGGCACATTATTTTAGAAATATTAATGGAAATAGTTTCAGAGTGACTTCAGCTAAGTCATTTTTTGGCGACAACGCAAATAAGTTGGCAAAAAATGTATTACTGTTGACAGCCACACCAAACCACACCTCTCGCGATGACATCAAAAATATTGTGTCTTACTTTGATAAAAACCTTTCCTTAAGGGAATATCAGGAGATTTTAGATAAAATTAGTTTAAGGCGTTATAGGAGACTTTCTTCAAAAGGCTGGATGAAATATCAGTATCGTGAGGAAAAACCGGTACGGGCTGATTTTGGAGATGACATCATGTCCGAGCTTTTTTTTGGATTGTATCAAAAGCAATTAGCAGAGAACTACCTTGAAGGAAAAGAAAAAAAGAAAAACATTCTTGGATATCTGGAGGGAACTGAATTTATCCCCCATGATGAAGTTAAGTTACAAAACAGTAATGAGACCGAACAACTGAACGGAAAAGATTTTTCACAGGGGAATGACACCCAATTATTGATCTCCCTTGCAAGGAAATATGATGACATATTCAAAGAGTTTCCCTCCCATCCCAAATACAATAAATTAATTGAAGAAATCGTCCCTGAAAATTTTGATGCGTCATTTTTAAATGAAAAGTCATTGGTATTTGTCCGCAGAATTCCTTCCGTTCGCGAAATTGCCGGAAGAGCCATATTAAAGTATGACGAAATATTTCTTAGCAAAATCTCAAAAGCGCTTAATAAAAAGTTTGAGTTAAAAGATATTGAAGACAGAAAACGGTTTAATCGGAAATTAAATAAAATCTTAGGCATAAAAGATATTGAAGAGGATGAATCCGATGAAGAATTAGATGAAATGGCAAATACTGAAGGGCAGAGAGTGCTGGTTCCAGGTTCTAAGGCCTTAGACCTTTTTAAGCGTCAAAATAAAGCCCCGAAAACTATTGCTTCAACCCATGCATCAAATTTCAGAATCAGGTTTTCAAAATCAAAACTAAGTATCTTCAGTATATTTTTTGCTCCATCAGCTAATTATTCAACGAACCACGAACAAGAAGGTTATACGTATAAACTCAATAGTATAAAACAGACTGACAGAGGTTTAAAAGGCTATGTAAATGATTATTATATTGCTTTTCTGTTACATCGACTTGATAGAGTCTCAGAAAATGAAGCATTTAGGATAAAAAATTATTTAGGTGGGCGAAGAATAGGAAACACATCTAAAGAAGCCAAATACACACAAGAAGTTGAGACACTTTTTACAATTTATTGGAGATTTCTGGCAGATACAGATAAAGTTTCTGAAGCCAGAAAAACTCAAATCCTTAACGCGTATAATGCTCTCAATTATTATCAAAAAGAAGCTCTTTCAAAATTTATCGAGAAAGGCGTCCTGCTTGCTTCTTCGGCAATTATTGACTTATACACGTATTATCTCAAGATTCAGAAAAGCAAAGATTATCAATCCGGTCAATTATACAATGAATTTATCAAAGAAGTAAGGAAGAACTTTGGCCATTCAACATTATTTGACTTAATGAATGAGTCAATCTCAAATTTTTCAGTCCTGTGTGAGAAGGTTTTTAACCTAAAATCTGATCAGGAAATTATTAATTATGAGTGGAAGGATTTTTTTGATGCACAACCTGCTTATGCTTACTCTGGTGATACAAAAAACAGACGTGTTTTGCAGAGCTTCAATACTCCTTTTTTTCCTGATATACTTATTTCAACCTCCGTTCTTCAAGAAGGTGTAAATCTCCAATATTTTTGCGATAAAATCATCCACTATGGAATTGCGTGGACTCCGGGAGATAACGAACAGCGCGTGGGGCGAATAGACAGAATGTATAGTAAAATTGAAAAGAAAATTGAGGTGTCCGACAATGCACGTTTACATATTGAATACCCTTATTTGAAAAATACAATTGACCAGGATCAGCTTGTAAACTTTATATATCACAAATATTCTGAGGAAAACCTGATTGATCATTGCCAGCCTTCTTCCACAAAACTTGAGCTGGATTATTTGGACATGAATAAAGAAAACTGGAATGAATATTTCAGGAAGCCAGAACCATTAAATAGTATTTATTCTGATCCGTTTCCTGTCCGGGATTGCAATCATAACGGGTCAAACATATTTTATTCATTTGAGGACAAGCCAGGAAAAAATGATCTTGCTGAAAAAATCATTAACACATTCAAACAAGAAAAATTAGAAGTTTTTAAACCAACACACAGAGAAAGTAATTCGACCAAAAGCGTTGAAATTTGTATAGTAAATAAGCTATTTGGAAATGGCAGAAGCCAGCCGGTATTTGTTGAGTTAAACTATAATACTCTCCTATCCGGACTAGCACATGAGACGGTTTATGTACTTTCGATGAGAACACCTCTCAGCACAAAAAAGTCAATTGGGAAAGTTGAGGATGCTTACTCCTTATTCAGAGATATGTATGAAAAAGAATATTTAACGGTCAAATTATGTCTTGACCTGGATCAATCCAATAGTTCCAGATTTGGGGTATATATGAAAATAGAATTACCCATATTTATAACTGAACCTGACAACCCTTTGAGTAATTATGAAGTTATATCGAATTTAAATGATTTGGTAGAATGTGCAGATCATATTGAGGAACAGGTATTTCCAAAACAGGATATTTCTTTGAAAGATTTGTCGATTGAGGGCACTGAATTAGAATCAACAAAAAACGGGCAACTTCGTTCAGAAAACTATAGTATTTCTGTGCCGGAAAATTGGAAGAAATCAGGAGAATTCATTTTCCTCAAAAGTGAAATGGACAACAATTCTATGGGGCATCTTAAAGAAACTTTTATCGAAAACCATAAATCATCCTTCTCAAAGTTTTACATAAACTCAAATAATAGACATTGCCACATTGTGGCTTATAAAAGCGATGATGTACAAGATGTTGAACGTAGATTACTGGAAAGGCTCTTTGAATATTATAACGACAATCGTAAACTATCTTCTTATTATAACCTGTAAAAATTAGTAAATTGGGGGGATGTTCTTAACAATTTATGGCTTTTATTATACTTTCCACCCACATTGTCCCTCACAAAAATTCGGCAGACTATTTGTCCACAGGTCAAATGAATTATCTATGCTTTTTTTAACAGACCCCCAAAAAATCTCGCCTTCCCCTTTTTCCGTACCTTTGCTTTTTAATCGGAATTTTTATGAGTGAACAGAAAAAGCTTTTCCTGCTGGATGCCATGGCACTGATTTATCGAGCCTATTTTGCCATGAGCCGTAACCCGCAAATCAACTCCAAAGGGATGAATACCTCTGCTGTGCTGGGATTTGCCAACACCCTGCTGGAGATATTGAAGAATGAAAAACCTACCCACCTCGGGGTGGCTTTTGACACCATGGCACCCACGCAGCGGCACGAAGATTTTGCCGCTTACAAAGCCAACCGCGAAAAAATGCCCGAAGATCTCGCTATTGCTATTCCTTACGTGAAAGAGCTGCTGGATTCGCTGAATATTCCGGTGCTTCTGCTGGATGGCTACGAAGCGGACGATGTGATTGGAACCCTGGCCAAAGAAGCTGAAAAAAAAGGTTTTGTAACCTATATGATGACACCTGACAAAGATTTCGGACAACTTGTTTCGGAAAATATTTATATGTACAAACCTGCCCGTAACGGAAAAAGCGCAGAGAAATGGGGTCCCAAAGAGGTTTGTGAGCGTTATGGTATCGAGCGTCCCGAACAGTTTATCGACATCCTCGGACTTTGGGGCGATGCGGTGGATAACATTCCGGGGGTACCTGGTATTGGCGAAAAGACTGCCGCAAAGCTAATTGCGCAGTTTGGCTCCATCGAAAACTTGTTGGAAAATACCCATCAGTTGAAAGGAAAACTTCGTGAAAACCTGGAGAAGTTTGCCGATCAGGCGCTTATCTCCAAACAGCTCGCTACCATTTTGGTGGATGTACCCCTTCCTTTCGAACCCGAAAAACTTAAAATGGGTGAGCCTGACCGGCAGGCGTTGAAAAAGCTTTTTGAAGAGCTTGAGTTCCGGACTTTTGCCAAGCGTTTTTTAACCTGGCTTTCATTGCGTCAGCCGGAGGGCGAATATGCCCAGGGGGAACTATTCACCGAACCGGAGGGTGAGGAAGTAAAAACGATCCACAATACATCGCATCACTACCATTTAGTGGATACACAGGAAAAAGCCAAAGAACTGGCCGAGAAGCTCAAAAAACAAAAGACGTTCTGTTTTGACACGGAAACCACCGGTCTGGATCCGAACAATGCCGAGTTGGTGGGGATCTCTTTTGCCTGGAAAGCACATGAGGCCTGGTATGTGCCGCTCTCCGAAAATTACCATCGTGCCACACAACAAATTGCTGTTTTTAAAGATGTTCTGGAAGATGAACAGATTGAAAAGACCGGCCAAAATATAAAATTTGATATCTCCATTTTACGCTGGTACGACATTGTGGTGAAAGGAAATTTTTTTGACACCATGATTGCCCATTATCTACTGGAACCCGACCAGCGGCACAACATGGATGCTCTTGCCGAAACCTATCTGTACTACAAACCGGTTCCCATCGAAAATCTTATCGGCAAAAAAGGCAAAAATCAGCGAAGCATGCGGACGGTAGCATTAGATGAGATCAAAGAATATGCTGCCGAAGATGCGGATATTACGTTACAGCTTAGGGAAGTTTTTGAGCCGAAGTTAAAGGAAACCGGAACGGAGAAACTTTTTTATGAAACCGAGATGCCACTGGTACCGGTACTGGCTTCCATGGAAGCTGAAGGGGTTAAAATAGACACGAAAACACTGGCCAAATTTGGAGCGGAGTTAACGGCAGAAATTGCCGAAATGGAAAAAGAGATTTACGAAATGGCTGGTGTGGAATTTAACATTGCTTCCCCCAAGCAGTTGGGAGAGGTGTTGTTTGAACGGCTGAATCTTTCGAGTAAGCCCAAAAAAACCAAAACCGGACAATATTCCACAGGCGAAGATGTGCTGACTAAGCTGGCCTACCGGCATCCCATTGTGGAGAAAATTCTGGAATACCGGTCGCTTGCCAAACTTAAATCGACTTACGTGGACAGCTTGCCTAAGCTGGTAAAGCCCCGCGATGGCCGTATACACACTTCCTACAATCAAGCGGTGGCCGCCACCGGACGCCTTAGCTCCAACAATCCCAACCTGCAAAATATTCCTATCCGCACTGAGCGGGGACGTGAAATCAGAAAAGCTTTCATCCCTCGAAACGAGGAATATGTTTTGATGGCAGCTGACTATTCGCAAATTGAGTTGCGGATTATTGCCCATTTGAGTAAAGACAAAGCCATGATGGATGCTTTCCAACGGGGCCTTGACGTGCATACAGCGACGGCTTCACGTGTTTATGGCGTTCCTCTGGAACAGGTTTCCAAAGACATGCGTCGTCATGCCAAAGTGGTGAACTTTGGGATTATCTATGGTATTTCCGCCTTCGGACTTTCCGAGCGGTTGAAGATTCCGCGCCGGGAAGCGGCAGAAATCATTCAAAGCTATTTTGAAAAATATCCCGGTATCCGCGAATATATGGAAAAAACCATTGAATTTGCCCGCGAACACGGGTACGTGGAAACTATTCTCGGCAGGAGGCGTTACCTGAAAGATATTCGTTCGGCCAACGGTGTAGTCCGCGCTTATGCCGAACGAAATGCCATCAATGCACCCATCCAGGGCTCCTCGGCTGACATGATAAAAATTGCCATGATCAGGATTTTTAATGAAATGCAACGGCGAAAGATGAAGTCAAAGATGATTTTGCAGGTGCACGATGAACTGGTTTTCGACACACACAAAGAGGAGGAAGAAGAGCTGAAACTTTTGGTGGATGACAAAATGAAAAATGCTTTAAAATTGGACGTGCCGGTTGTGGTGGATGTTAACACCGGAAACAACTGGCTGGAAGCACATTGAGGATGGCGAATAGTGAATGACATAATGGCAAATGACATGACTTTCTCTGAATAATGTGAACCATTTTGTTATACAAGTTAACTTAACTATTGTCACATATCAAAATAATATTAGATCGGGAAAATAATTTCTAACACTTGTTTATCAGGCTTTACTAATTTTGCAGTCGAAAAACCATTTACCATGGAGAACAAACTCAAAATATACAATACGCTTACGCGTAAAAAGGAGCTCTTCAAACCCATCAACCCACCGCATGTGGGCATGTATGTCTGCGGGCCAACGGTGTATGGCGATGCCCACCTGGGACATGCCCGGCCGGGTATCTCTTTTGATATTGTTTTCCGCTATCTGCGCCATCTCGGCTACAAAGTCCGTTATGTACGCAACATTACCGATGTGGGGCATTTGGTGAACGATGCCGATGCCGGCGAAGATAAAATACAGAAACAAGCCAGACTGGAGCAGCTGGAACCTATGGAGGTGGTGAAGTTTTATACTGACCGCTACCATGCAAATATGCATCAACTCAACCTGTTACCGCCAAGTATTGAGCCAACGGCTTCGGGACATATTATTGAGCAGATAGAGCTGGTGAAGAAGATTTTGAAAAACGGTTATGCTTACGAGTCGGATGGCTCCCTCTATTTTGATGTGGAAAAGTATGACAAAGATTACAATTATGGGAAACTTTCCGGACGGCGCATTGAAGAGCTGATGCAAAATACCCGTGAACTTGCCGGACAGGAAGAGAAACACAATGCTTTCGATTTTGCCCTTTGGAAAAAGGCTGATCCCAAACACCTCATGCACTGGCCATCACCTTGGAGCGAAGGCTATCCGGGCTGGCATCTGGAATGCTCGGCTATGGGTGCTAAATACCTCGGTGAGACGTTTGATATCCACGGCGGCGGGATGGATTTGCTCTTCCCACACCACGAATCGGAAATTGCACAGGCCAATGCCGCCACAGGTCACGATCCTGTGAAGTACTGGATGCACAACAACATGATTACCATCAACGGGCAGAAAATGGGTAAGTCGTTGAACAACTTCATCACACTCGATGAGTTCTTCTCAGGAAGTCACAAAACGCTCGACCGGGCTTACAATCCTATGACCATTCGTTTTTTTATCCTACAGGCACACTATCGCAGTACGCTTGATTTCTCTACCGACGCGCTGAAAGCCGCAGAAAAAGGATTACACAAGCTTTTTGATGCCTTTTATCTTCTGGACGAACTGAAACCTTCGGCTTCTTCCTCTGTTGATATTAAAGCCATAGAAGCAAAGTGCTATGAAGCGATGAATGATGACTTTAGCACACCGATGGTGATAGCACATTTGTTCGATTTGGCTCATACCCTGAACCAGGTGAACAGCAGCCAGGAAAAGCTCACAAAAGCAGACATAGATTATACCCGAACTTTCTTTTCCACTTTCCTTTTCGACTTGTTGGGGCTGAAAGATGAAAAAGAAAAAGATGACAACCAGCTGATTGATTACCTGATGAAAACTATTCTCAGCCTCAGACAGGAAGCAAAAAACAAAAAGGATTATGCCACTTCCGATTTAATTCGTAACGAACTGGCCAAAATGGATATCCAGATTAAAGACACCAAAGAAGGTGCCAAATGGAGTTTTAAATAATTCCGTACTTTCTGAGGAGGCCTTTTGCTCCTGAAGGGAAAGAAGAAACCAAAAAGACCCTGTCCGGTTTGGGCAGGGTCTTTATATGTCGTCTTTAAAAGAGATTATTTCATTAACTCTTTAAGTTTACTTGTCAAAGCGGCACCTCTTAAATTTTCGGCAATAATCTTACCTTTGGGTCCAATCAGCACATTGTGAGGGATAGACTGAACACCATAAAGTTTCCCGGCTGCGGAACCCCAAAATTTCAGATCGGAAACCTGCGGCCACACCAAACCATCTTTTTTGATAGCTGCCACCCATTCGCTATGGTCTTTGTCGAACGAAACACCGAAGACAGTAAAACCTTTCTTTTTGAATTTGTTGTAAGCTTTCACCACATTGGGGTTTTCGGCACGGCAAGGCATACACCACGAAGCCCAAAAGTCAACCAGCGTGTATTTGTGAGTTTTCACAACCGACGAAAGCGAAAGGGGTTTGCCGTTCACATCGTCCAGTGTGAAATTTACATAAGGCTGTCCTACGGCAACTCGTTTAAGTGTAGCCACGCGTTTCCTTAAATATTTAACGTTTTGGTTATTAGCAAGGCTCGTGTCAAATGAATTAGAAGCTGCTTCCAGCTGGTCCAAAGACAGTCCGAATGAATTACTCAAGATAATAAAAGGAGAAACCACGCTTTTGTTGTGACGTTTTACATAACTAAGCATGTAATCGGTACGGTCTTTTTCAATCTGATTGTACTGATCCTGCAAATCCTTCATGGTTTTTTTATCGTTCTGCAAGCGTGCCTGGCCGTATCTTGCACCTAATTGCTTTTCTTGATTCAGAAATCTCTTTGTAGAATCGGTATATGCATCAAATTGATTTTGTGCCTTTGAGCCTTTAATAACCGGATGACGGAGATTTTTCAGATCGGCATCCACGGTAATATTACTGTTTTCGACCCATACCGGCATGTAAGCATTAAACTTTTTTATGGTAAAATAATATAACCCCGGACCGTCCACATGGCCTTTAAATTCGCCCTGGCCATTTTTCAGGACAATTGAATCTTTCTTAATCCATTTGCCCTGTTCACGCTTCTGCATAATAACCTTCGTATCCTGTTTTAGGCTTTTAATATTCATTTTAACGGTAAACTGCTGTCCTGTTTTGTTGTTTTGGCAAGAGGCAAACACCAGCAGTATTATGGTCATAAGCCCAACCGTTTGAAATAATTTTCGCATGATATAAAATTGATTTTAATTGTTTTAAGCTTGCAAAGCTAATGAATTAAGTGAAAAACAGTGAATTTTAACATATTTTAATGGTGGGTTATTTCTATTTCAGCCACGAGGAAATGATGACTGAAAAAATGTTTGGCGATGAATGTGGCATCCTGTATCTTACACGAAATTACCACGAAACACAATAATTCCCCATCGTTTGACCACGAAATATTACCCCGTGTACACAATTTCAGGTAGGGTAATTAGCGTATTGCACGGTACAAGAGCAAACACTAAAACTTTATGCCATGAAAAAATTAAAATTAGCTTTACCCTTTCTGGTGGGAATAATTTTTTTCCTCGGAAGTTGTTCAAAAGACAACCCCACCACCGACACCTCTTTCACTGCCGTACAGGATGATGCTTACGCAGAGAGTACCTTCGACAACATTACCAGCATCGCAGATGAAGCATACAGCCTCAGCTCAACCAGTTTCAAATCTACGGAAGGTCGAGTCTTCCTCAGTAGCTGTGCCACTGTTACCCTTGATACCACCGTATTTCCAAGGGTACTCACCATCGATTTTGGTGACACGAACTGCCTGGGCAAAGATGGCCGTTACCGCCGTGGGAAGATCCTCGTTTCGTTTACCGGAAGATACTACCGGCCTGGTACCATTATCACCACTACTTTCGATAATTTTTATGTCAATGATAACCAGATAGAAGGAACAAAAGTGGTGACCAACAACGGTCTGAACGACCAGGGACATCTGTCATGGACTATTTCTGTCAACGGTATTATCACCCTGGCCAATGGAAATGGTACCATCTCCTGGAAATCGCAGCGTACCCGCGAATGGACAGAAGGTCAGGCTACGCCACACAATCGCTGGGATGATGTTTTTCTGATTACCGGTCAGGCTTCAGGTAAAAGAGCCAACGGACTAACGTGGACACACGAAATCACCAAACCGCTGGAAGTGAAACTGGCCTGTCGTTTCATTGTCTCGGGAACCGTACAGATAAAACCCGAAGGGAAGCCGATGCGTACGCTTGATTTTGGTGATGGCGAATGTGATAACCTGGCTACAGTGTCTGTAGATGGAAAAACTTACACCATTCACCTGAGACCATAGCATCAGAACAGTTGTAGCACCAAATCCGGGAAGCCAAAAGCGCCCGGATTTGGTCATGTTGTTTTGAATATTTACTTTTAAGAAAAAATTAACACATTGACGGGGACAGAATTTAAACAGTTGTTTGAAACTCATTTTGATGCCATCAGAAATTATATCTGGTATCGCTCGGGAAATCCGGAACTGGCATCCGATGTGGCACAGGAGGCTTTTCTGAAACTGTGGGAGAAAAGACCTTACGCCGACAAAACAAAACTGAGAGGACTGCTTTTTAAAATGGCCGGCGATATTTTTATCAGCGCTTACCGCAAACAAACAACAGAACTTAAATTCAGGATGAACTTAAAACCGGGTTTCGAAAACAGAACTCCCGAAGAAGAATTACATTACCGCGAACTCAAAGAAAAATATGAAAAGACACTCAGCAAAATGCCCGAAACCCAACGGCTGGTATTTTTGATGAACAGGATGGACAAAATGAAATACAGAGAGATAGCCGAGGCAACCGGCATCGGCATAAAGGCTGTGGAGAAGCGGATGTCGCAGGCGCTCAGATTGTTGAAACAAGAAATACAAAACTAAAGTGGAACAAGATAAACACATACACGATACTGAAAAACTGCTCGGGGAACTGGATAAGTTGCATGCGTCCATGGAAGTTCCTTATTCTAAAAGCCGGAACGAAATCTGGGAGGCAATGCAGCAAAAGATGACAGCGGAAGAGATACCTGTCCGTCATGTTCGTCTCACCCGAAGACACCTGTGGCTGATTGCTGCCACGGTGGTTCTTTTAATGGGAGCAGGCGCTTTGCTCCGGATTTATCATCATACCATCCGGACGGCACCGGGGCAAATGGCTACGCTTACACTGCCCGATGGGTCAACAGCTGTACTCAACGCACAATCCAGGCTGACTTATTATCCGCTGTGGTGGCGGTTTTCGCCAAAGGTATCCCTCGCCGGTGAAGCTTTCTTCAAAGGTCACCACAGCAAATGGTTCTCCGTGAAATCGGATCGCGGAACCGTTGTGGTATTGGGCACCAGTTTCAATATTTATGCACGCCATGATGATTATCGTGTGGTTTGCTTTACAGGTAAAGTCCGTGTTGTCTCACGTACCAAGAACCAGATTATCCTTACCCCCGGCGAGAAAGCTGTTGTCAGCCCACACGGCGATATCACCTTTTCCAAAGAGATAAAAACCAGTGATTACAATGCCTGGACAAACCACCAGTTTGTGTTTACTGCTGTGCCCTTTGCCTCCGTGCTGAAAGAGCTGGCGCGACGCTATAACGTGGAAATTGATTTAAAAAAACCTGTTCAGGCCAATTATACCGGTAATTTCTCTGCGGAGATCCCTGTGGAACAGGCGTTGAATATCGTTTGTAAACCTTTTGGACTTACCTTTGTAAAAATAGATTACCGGCACTTTGTTATTCAGTAACCCGATAGATTGATGTTCAAAAGGCAGATAATTATTTTTCTATTATTTATTCCGGTCTGCCTCTCTGCCCAGCAGAGGGAGATTACTGTCAGTGTACATAACCGGCCGCTTAGCAAGGTGTTGGTCAACCTTCGTGACAGATATACTATTCGCTTTTCTTTCGATGATAATCTGTTGTTGCAATACAAAGTTACCCTCCACAAAACGTTCACAACGGCTGAAAGTACTCTCCGCGAATTGCTGAAACCATTTCCCCTGGCCTTCCACCGGCAGGGGGATGTTTTTGTGATTTGGAAGAAGGCCGTCAAGCCCATAACCGATGGTAAATTTTATCTGAAAGGATACATCAAAGACGGCAAAACAGGAGAACCGCTGGCCTTTTCACATATTCTTACAAATGAGAAAAATACGGTATCGGATGTGGACGGTTATTTTAGTGAGATTGTCAGCCACGACAGCCTTTATCATCTGATTATCTCCCATTTGGGATATTACATTCTCGACACCCTGCTTACACCAGGAAGTGTGCACTCCATCCGGTTATCGCCCTCTTCGGTGCGACTACAGGAGGTAAAAATTATCGGCAAAGTCATCGACTATATTTCACAGATTGGCCAACAGCCGGGTATCATAAGGCTCAACAGCAAAGTAGCTACCCATCTGCCGGGATATGGCGACAATTCGGTTTTCAATTTGTTGCGGTTGCAACCGGGTATTCTGGCTTCGGGAGAGCAAACCAACAGCCTGATTATCTGGGGAAGCTATGCCGGCCAAAGTAAGGTGATGTTCGATGGTTTCACCGTTTACGGACTTCGGAATTTCAACGACAACATCAGCTCTTTCAACCCGCTCATGGCCAAGGATATCGAAGTGATGAAGGGGGGCTACGATACCCGCTACGGCGAGCGCGTAGGTGGCATTGTAAACATCTCGGGGATTACCGGAAACACCAAAAAAGCATCTTTTATCCTCAACGTCAACAATATGACACTCAACTCATTGTTGGAAATCCCCTTTAAAAACCGGTCAGCACTGGTGATTGCTTTCCGGCATACCTATTTCAATCTTTACAATCCCAGCGATTACACAGTGCATCGCAAAGATACGGCCAGTCGTCCGGCAGACATCAGTATTCACGTGGTGCCCGATTATGTTTTTCGGGACATGAACATAAAATACTCCGGCCAGGCAGGCAAAAACGACCATTATTATATCAGCTTGTATGGGAGCAATGATATTTTTAAATACAACATCAAACAGTCAATACAGTTCAGGAAGATTTTAAAGAATACGCAGGAAGAAAACACGCAGACCGGTGGCTCTTTTTTTTACGGGAAAAGCTGGGGAAAAGTCGGCTCTACCAACTTTCTTGCTTCCTTTTCACATTTGCAGAAAAAATATTCTGATAATTACCGCCTCGAAAAAATCTGGAACGGCGATGTGGATACGCTGAACAACACCCGTTCGCAAAACAACCTTGGTGAGCTTACCGTAAAAACTGACAACCGGTTTCCCGTCACTACTCACCATACTTTTGAATTTGGCGGTGGCCTCATCGTCAACAGCAGCTACCTCAAGGTGGATACCTTTGGTGTGGTTATGTCTGATATGAACGTCTCCTCTTTCCGGACATTTGCTTATTTTCAGGATGTTATCTCTGTTGGAAAGCAGCTTACGTTGAAAATCGGCGGTAGGTTCACTTACGCTTTTAACTTGCAGAAGGGTTATCCCGAACCACGGTTTTCGGCCGTGTATAAGCCTTCCGGAAAATGGACTTTCTCACTGGCCTGGGGAGTATATAACCAGTACATTACCGAGACGTCTGTGGTGGATAATCAGGGAAATTACCGTTACCTGTGGGCGGTGTGCGACAACAAAGATATTCCGGTGTTGAAGGCCATGCACACGGTGACCGGCATCAGCTTTGCACAAAAAGGGTATCTCTTCAGCCTCGAAGGTTATTATAAAACCATTGACGGGCTGAGCCGGTTTTTTCGTTACAGAAATATTGTAGTTCCGGGCATATACCACGGGAGAGGAAGGAGTTACGGCCTGGATTTAATGTTAAAAAAAGATTACAAAGGCAGTACTTTTTGGGTAGCCTACTCGCTAAGTCGCACGGAAGAGTTGTTCGACTATTATCCGAAACGTCTACAGAAATTTCGGCGGGCGCCACAGGATCAGCGGCATGAAGTAAAAATGGGTGTCATGGTGAATCTGCATCCCGTTTACCTTTCCGCGAATTATGTTTACGGATCGGGGTTTCCCATTTCTTATAACAAGAACCGGCAAATCGAGAAAGATTATCCTTACAGCCGGCTGGATGTGGCTGCCTCGTGGAAGTTCATGAACCGGAAGCTGAAAGGGGAAATCGGTATCTCTGTCCTGAATGTACTCAACACACAAAACATAAAATTTTCCAACTTTGAAAAAATTCCACTTAACCAAACCAGCTCCATAAACATCTATGCCGAAGCCATTCCTCTTACTCCTACACTCTACCTGAAGTTCAGTTTTTAGAGGTAGCAACCGGCTTCTCCGTGCGAATCGTTGAAGTACACTCCGGATACCCCGTTTAAGGTTCCTGTGCTTAGGTTTTATCAAAAAAATACTGTTGATGTGTAAAAAACCATTCTTTTGTTACAGGGATATTATACTTTTGTCCAATAAAAATTAAGCGCTATGGCACACAGCAACAAAGAGGTTATTCTTCTGAATATTTCGGGAAAAGACAAGCCCGGATTGACGGCATCGCTCATGGAAGTACTTGCACAGTACAATGTGAACATCCTGGATATGGGTCAGTCGGTCATTCATCAGGATCTGGGGCTGGGTATTCTTTTCGAGGTGCCGAAAGAGTCAAAGTCGTCTAGTATTTTAAAAGATCTGCTCTTTAAGTCTTATGAGCTGGGCACACACATAAAATTTACTCCCATTCCGGTTGACAAATATGAAGAGTGGGTAAGCAATCAGGGAAAAGGACGTTACATTATTACTTTGCTGGCACCGCGATTGACAGCTTCTAATTTATCGCAGGTGGCCACGGTTATTGTTGAACAAAAGCTGAACATCGACACCATCTCGCGTTTGTCGGGGCGCAAATCATTAACGAAGAAAGACAACGTTGCCAAGGCAGTGGTTGAATTTTCTGTTCGTGGCACGCCGGTGGATATAACTGTAATGAAGCAAGCATTGCTGAAAATTGCCTCCGGTAGCGATTTTGATATCGCTTTTCAGGAAGACAATGTTTTCCGAAGAAGCCGGCGGCTGGTATGTTTCGACATGGACTCTACGCTTATTCAAACGGAGGTGATTGATGAGCTGGCCGAAAAAGCCGGTGTTGGTGCGGAAGTAAAGGAAATTACTGCGCGTGCCATGCACGGCGAAATAGATTTCAAAGAGAGTTTTAGACAACGTATCGCCCTTTTGAAAGGGCTGGACGAATCGGTATTAAAAGAGATTGCCGAAAACCTGCCCATCACCGAAGGAGCCGAACGACTTTTGCGCACACTGAAACAATATGGTTACCGGACAGCTATTCTTTCCGGCGGCTTCACTTATTTTGGCAACTACCTGAAAAACCAGCTGGGTATTGATTATGTTTTTGCCAACGAGCTGGAAATAAAAGCCGGGAAACTTACCGGTCGCCATCTGCACGAAATTGTGGACGGAAAACGAAAAGCCGAACTACTGGAACTGCTGGCTTTTAAAGAGGACATCCATCTGGAACAGGTGATTGCCGTGGGTGATGGCGCCAACGACCTTCCCATGCTTGAAAAAGCGGGTATGGGGATTGCTTTTCATGCCAAACCTACGGTAAAAGCTTCTGCGCAACATGCCATTTCTGTCAACGGACTGGATACAATTTTATATCTGCTCGGTTTCCGTGACAGGGAAATTAATGTCTGAAAAACTTTCCCTGAAATTTTGTTTTCTCTAACCTATACGGCATTGTGGTATCGCCCGTCCCGATTTGGTCATCACAAGCTGCCACAGCTGGTTGTAGCGTGAACGAAAGCCGCCGGCACTACTCAGAAGAAAATACCGCCACATGCGGTAAAAACGGTCGCCATAAGCCTCTTTTAGCTGTGGCCAGGCTTTCTGAAAGTTGGCATACCAGGCCATGAGCGTCTTGTCGTAATCTAACCCAAAATTGTGCAGATCTTCTATCACAAACAGGCCTTCGGCCGCTTTGGCAATTTGTGCCAGCGAGGGAATCATCCCGTTGGGAAAAATGTACTTGTTGGTCCATGCATTCACATAAGTTACGCTGGTGTTATTGCCGATGGTGTGAATCAGTGAAATACCGGTTTCTTTCAGGCAACGGCTGACAACTTCCATGTACGTCCGGTAGTTTTTATGCCCCACGTGTTCCAGAAAACCGATGGAAAGAACAGCATCGAACTTTCCCTGTACCTCGCGGTAATCCTGAAAACGTAGTTCTACAGGCAGGTCTTTGCAAAGTTGTTGTCCCAGTTCAATTTGTTTTTGGGATATGCTCACTCCCAGTACCTCCACCCCATATTTTTCGGCAGCATATCGGGCGAAACTTCCCCAGCCACAGCCAATATCCAGCACCTGCATTCCGGATTTTAGTTCCAGCTTCTTGCAAATCAGGTCTAACTTGGCTTCCTGGGCTTCGTCTAAGTTTTTAGCCTTTTTCCAGTATCCACTCGAATAGCACATTCTTTTGTCCAGCATCTGCCGGAACAGGTCGTTGCCCAGGTCGTAATGCTCGCGACCAACGCGTTTCGATTTTGTTTTGGTTTGTTGGTTGAAAAGTTTTGTGGATAAAATGAAGAGGGCCGTTTTTAGGCTGTGTTTTATTTTTTGTTCGAGGTTTGCACGCAGAATTTTATTGAAGAATTCATCCAGCGCTTCTGCATCCCACCATCCATCCATATATGACTCGCCAACACCCAGTTCGGTTTCGGAAAGCCAGCGGTTGTAAACTCGCTTGTCATGGACTTGAATATCCCCGGGCTGGCTGCCGTTGAGCGTTACTTCCGCTTCGGCCAACAGGGATTGTACGACATCTTTTGCTTTCATGATATTTGTCTTTAAGAACGTTACCCCACAAAGTTACGAAAGGAAATCAGTATTTTCAAGAAAACAACAGGAAATGTTGGATTAAATACGACTTCAAGCGAGGACGCTTGAAGCGGATGGTTTCTTTAGAAAGAGTTGGGTTTGATATCATGGAGCATATTCAGGTAGTTTTGGTAACGGAATGGGGGGAAAGTGCCATTTTCTACCGCTTTACTAACGGCACATCCTGGTTCGTTAATATGCAGACAATTAGTAAAATGGCATTGACCCATAAGCTGTCTTATTTCCGGAAAACGTTGTCCCAGTTCTGTTTTTTCAAATGCAACCAGTCCGAACTCTTTTATTCCGGGGGTGTCGATAATATCTCCACCAAAGGCCAGTGGAAACATTTCTGCAAAGGTGGTGGTATGTTTGCCTTTGAGGTGAGCCTGAGAAATTTCTCCCTCTTTCAGGTTGAGTGACGGATCTATTTTGTTGATTAATGCCGATTTTCCTACTCCTGAATGTCCTGCAAGCAGGCTGACTTTGTCGTGTAGCATCTTTTTAAAATCTTCAATATGAAAGCTGTTTTTGGTAGAAGTTACCAAACAGAAGTATCCGGCAGCAGAATAGGCTTTTACATACTCTTCCAGCTGCAATTTTGTACCCTCGTCATACAAATCAGATTTGTTAAAAACCAGTACGGCAGGGATATGATATGCCTCGGCAGTAACCAAAAAACGGTCGATGAAACCGGTGGAGGTTCTGGGTTTCACCAGTGAACTGATAAGCACAGCCTGGTCGAGATTGGAAGCGATAATGTGGGAAGCTTTTGATAGCTTGGTAGCTTTGCGGATGATGTAATTTTTCCGTTGGTGAATGTGTACAATCAGGCCGGTTTCATCCGCTTCATCCACTTTAAAGTCCACGTTGTCACCAACGGCAATGGGGTTTGTGGTTCGGATACCTTGTATCTTAAACCTGCCCTTTAGCTTGCAGTTATACAGCGCTCCTCCGTCAGTTCGAACTACATACCAGCTGCCTGTGGACCGGGCGACAACGCCGCTTTTTAGGATACTCATGAAAAATGATAATGTTTTTTCACTGCCGAGCGGATATCCCAAACACATTCCAGGCCATCTTCAAAAGTTACAAAATCACCAGGTTTCAAGCGGAAGTTTCCATTTTTAGTTTCGATAATTACATCTCCGTCAAGGATAAGACACTGTTCTTCACCTTTATAAGTCCATGGGAAATGGGAAGCCTCTTTTTCCCATATTGGCCACGACCGGATCCCTCTTTTGGTGATTTGTTCGTCGGATAGTTTCTCGATTTTTACTGTTGCCATCTTTTCTTAAATATTAATTTTCTCAAAAAAGCCCATAAAGGTACAAATAATTCTTTCCTTCGGGTACGGTTCATTGTGTGCGTTACCAGCAACGGCTGTTTTAACGCGCATTTTTCCTAAGCCAGTAGGCCGGGTTCTGTAAGTTTTTGTCGTGCCATACTTCAAAATGAAGCTCGGTTTTTCCTTGCAGGCTTGTGTGAATAATCCCCAGAGCCTGATATTCCGTGACCCATTGGTTATTATTGACCAAAATTTTATCCAGCCCCGAGTAAACAGTAAAATAGTTTCCGTGTTTCAAAATTACGGCAATATTGGTGTTGGTAATCCGTACTATGTTAACAACGATTCCTGAAAATACTGCACGAGCTATACTTCCTTTTGCCGTAGCAATATTGACTCCGTTGTTTCTAATTTTAACATGTTTCAAAACTGGATGGCTGTGAACACCGAATGTTTGGGATACCACCCCTTTTTTTACCGGCCAGGGAAGATGTCCTTTGTTAGCCATAAAAGAGGAGGAGAGGCGCATTTCGGAAGCTGTGAGTCTTTTCGATTTCATCTTGTTTGCAGCTTTCCTTGTCGAAATAGCGATAGCTTTTATTATCTGGGCCTCCAACTTTTGCGACTCCTTTCGCTTTTGTCTCAGACGTGCGCGCAGGCTTTTTTCCTTACCGGCCAGTTTTCGTTTTAGCCCGATTTTCTGACGTTGCTCCAGCTCAAGTTGTGATAGTTGGGTAGTTTCACTATCCATCAAGGTTCTTTTCTCGGCTTTCTCCTGTTTCAATTTGTTTAACCTGTCTTTTTTTTGCTTTTCCAGGATGGTAATCCTGCCTGCCTCCTTACGAATATAAGCCGAAATTTCATCGAGATAACGCAGGCGCTGGTAGGCCTGATTGAAATCGGAAGCAGAAAAAATAAAAATCAGCCGGTTATAGTTGTCATTATTCTTGTAAAGATACCACGCAATGTTGACATATTCTTTTTTAAGTGTATCCAGACGATTGTTTAAATCCCTGATTGACATTTTAGTAGTGGCAATGTTGTCGGTGAGAGAAGCAATTTCTTTTTTAAGAACAGCCATCAACCGGTGGCGCATGTTGATACGGTTGCTGATAAGCTGTAATTCGTAAACGGTATTTTTTTTACTCTTGTTTACCTGGCCAAGGAGTTTGTTGGTATAGGAAATTTCCTTTTCAAGTTTTTGTCGTTTGGCTTTGAGTCTGGTGGCTTGGGTCTGGGAAAATACAGGCGTAATTCCTCCGAAAAAGATAAGAAAAAGGATAAGAGAAAGCGATTTCTTCCTGACCATAGTTACGTCTGTTACATAATGACAAAGATAAACGCAAAACCCGAACTTCAAAAACCAAAAATTCTTTTCTGCCTGGGTTCAGGAAAACTTTTCCGGGAATATGCTTCTTTTTTTGTGATACTTAGTCAGTAACGGCCATTAAATAAGCTTCTTATATTTACGGGGAATTATGAACGGAAACCCACGCGGAACATCTATTTCAGTTCTTTTAAAAGTGATATTAATGATTATCTTTTGGTTGGCATCGATGACAATCTGTATTTTCAACGGAATGGTTCTCCCGTCAATATTTTGGTATTTATCATAGAAAACGTGCAAATCCTTATCCTGCATCCCGCTCTCGCTAAGATAGAGTTCTTTAATGTGAAAGGTTTCAGGATCAAGCCACATTTTTTGTGTCAGCAAATGGAATTGGGAAAGGGCGTTTTTGGCCGGCATTCGCATTTTCATGCTAAGCAGATACTGCTGTTTGTCTATGGAAACAGAAGAGTCGGCAAGGGGGTAGGAAACGCTTTTTCCCAGCAACAGCGACTGGAGCATATTGTAATTGATGCTGGTGTGCATAAGGCTGTCGAGTAAAGGATACGTACCTAGAACATAATTTTTCTTCATGCGGTTCAGAAGCTTAACCGAATCGGCTGTCATCACCACTCGTGCCGCTTCTATGCCCATGGCTGGTACGATACTCATCCAGATAATGCTGTCGTTTTTCAGGCGCATCTGTGCTCTGAACTGCATCGGCTCTTTCTCTCCTTTTTGGTACGAAATACTCAGTTTTGCACTGAGGTAAGAAAAAGAAGGCGTGCTTTTTTCCATCTTTTGATAAAGCTGTTCAAAAGGTATTGGTGCTAAAGGCTTTCTTGTCAGTAGTTTTACAGACTTACAAGCCTGTAAAAACAGGAGGCTCCCCACCAAAAAGCCCGGTATTAGTAAAACACGGTAATATCTACTCATACAGTTTTCCGGTTTTAATTTTTTTCTTCAGCAGTTTGGAATGGCCTTTTAATCCGGCAGCCTTTTTCCATTGTGTCAATGCTTCTTTATGCTTTCCTGATCGGTACAGAATATCCCCATAATGTTCTACTACCACACCGCTGGTTTTTCCTCCGTTGTCCAGGGCTTTTTGTTCCCACATCAACGCCTGTTTATACTTCTTCTGCTTGTAAAGCACCCAGGCGTATGTGTCCAGGTTGTTTTGGTTATATGGATCCAGATTAACAGCTTTTTTAGCAAGTGAAGCGGCCTTGTCCAGCTGGACACCATCTTGTGCCAGATAGTAGGCATAATTGTTTAGCACGATGGTGTTTTCGCTGTTTAGCCGTAAGGCTTCATCGTAAGCTTTGTAAGCAGCACTGTTTTCTTTCAGCTCGTGGTAGGTGTCGCCGAGAGTAGAATTGATGTTTTCTAAAAGGGCATTATTACCAGCAGCCAGGTCTTTGCTCTTTTCAAGAAAGGCTTTTGCATCTTTGAATTTTTTTAACTGAAACGCTGCAATACCTCCGAGAAAATAAGGAATTGGCTTTTGCGGAAAGTGAATAATGGCAACGGTAGCATCAGCTTCCAGAGTCTTATCATCGTTTAAATAAAGATCGCAGAAAAGCAACTGTTCCCAATAATTGTAGTTGTTCTGATTACTCACAAGCAATTTTCGGAACAACGGCCTTGCCTCTTTGTATTTTTTATTTTCGTAAAGCATACTGGCATAAAAAGAGTCGGCCAGCGAATCATCAGGGTTTGCCGATTTTATTACTTCTGACAGTTCCAGTGCCTGTGCTTTCTGATTGTCAGTGAGCTGCCCCGAATAATAGTTCAACAGTAGGTTGACTTTTGTTTTTGTATCCAGTTTAGAATTGGAAAAACCTTTTTTCAGCTCATCGAACGATTTTGCAGGCTTGCCATTTTTCCGGTAGAAATCGGCCAGCGAAATATGTACATACGGATCCTGTGGATTGAGCCGGATAATCTGACGGTAGGCCCATTCTGCCGTTTTCGGAAGTTTATGTTTAGACGCGAATTCGGCCAGCATAGCATAGGCTCTGGCATTTTCAGGATTGTATTTTACCAGCTGTTCGTACTGAACAAGAGCCGAGTCTTTCTCTTTAAGACGAAGATAAAGGTCTGCAATTTGCTTGGTGAGCTGAGGGTTTATTCCCATCAGCATCTCTACTGTACGGTAGGTCTGAACGGCATGCTTGTAGTCTCCCGTAAAATAGTAGGCATAGGCAAGCTCATTTTGAAAGCGTAAGTTTCCAGGCTCTTTCTCACAAAGTTTTTTATAAGTGTTTAGGTAATTCTTGTAATCGCCGTTGGCTTTGGAAAGGTCGGCATAAAGCACCTGATACCACTTGTTAATACTATCCTGCTCCACTGCCATTTTGGACAGAGCAAGCGCTTCTTTATTTTTTCCATAAACAGATAACAGGCGGGCTTTTTCGTAATTGGCAGCAGCATCTTCCGGATTAATTTTCAATACCAGCGACAACAGGCTGTCTGCCTGTTTTAGTCGTCCGGTAACTTTATAGGTGATGGCGCGGGCAAACAGGTCGGTTTCCTTATAATGCTTCTGCTCTGTAAGTTTCTGTTCCTTAAGCTGTTTTTTGCTTAGACGATGATGCTTTCCCTGGGCAAAAGCCTGACTTCCTCCCATCAGGAGCATGAATAGTATGAGGATTTTTAATTTCGTTATCATTATTTTCTGTTATAAACTGTTCCTTTTTATTTCCCGCCGGTATGTCCGAAACCTCCTGCTCCACGCGTTGTTTCAGTTAGAACATCCACCTCTTCCCATAACGCCTGAACATGTGTGGAAATAACCATTTGCGCTATGCGGTCACCATCTGCAATCTCATACACTTCTTTGGAAAGATTTATCAATATCACCCGGATTTCCCCACGATAATCAGCATCGATGGTGCCGGGACTGTTTAGCACGGTAATGCCTTTTTTCAATGCCAGACCACTGCGCGGACGTACCTGAGCTTCATACCCTACCGGTAGTTCAATGAACAACCCGGTTGGCACCAGCACCCGTTCCATGGGCTCCATACGTATGGGGGCGTTAAGGTTGGCACGTAAATCCATTCCTGCAGAGGCGATGGTTTCATATTTTGGTAATTCATGTTTTGAATGGTTGACGATCTTAATTTCCATTTCCTATCTTTCTGATTTTACGTAATTTACAGCGTTTCTGTCAAAAAATATAGATTTTCCTGTTTCCCGGGAATTCGGGGTAGTGTAAAACCGGTCTTTTCAACTAAACTAGTCGGGCTCAAAAGTAAAGAAAAAAGCAACGGCCGTACAAGACCAACCCTTCACTAAAATGTTAAACAATGTTTAATCTATAACTCGTGGTGTAAAAAATATGGGGAAAAGTAACATGCGGCATCCATGGGAGGGAGTGGTTTACCTGTTTCCGTATCTTGTTATCGTGAGGTTTTTTTAGAAAATTTGTAAAGCAGCTACCGTTTTTTCCGGTTGCCTTTGCCTTGGAATTTGCCTTTACCACGAAAATCACCTTTACCCCGGTAAGGTCGCCGGATAGTTTTAGGATTCCATGCAGGGCCGTCGCCGAGTCCATCCGGCAGGGGCAGTTTCATCACTTCGCTACCGATAAGCTCTTCAATCTGGCGAAAGCTCATCATATCTCTTTCGTTGATCAGGGTAATGGCTAGCCCCGAGGAGGCAGCACGGGCAGTCCGCCCCACACGATGTACGTAGTCTTCGGCATCGCCGGGTACATCATAGTTGATGACAATGTCTATATCCTTAATGTCGATCCCACGGCTGAGCACATCTGTTGCCACCAGTACACGTGTACGTTTTGAGCGAAAACCACGCAGCACTTCTTCCCGCCGGCTTTGTTCGAAATCGGATGAGATACCTTCCACATTAAAGCCTTTTCCACGCAGACCGCGGACAATATCACTGACTTTTTTCTTTGTAGAGCTAAAAATCAAAATACTTTTTACCTCTGGCTTATCAGTAATTAAATCAATAATCAGTGGCGTTTTCTGGTTCTCGTAGGTGAGATAAGCCGCCTGCAAAACCCCTTCGGCCGGCTTTGACATGCCAATGGAGATCTCCACAGGATGATTTAATGTTTTGGCGGCCAGTTGCCTGATTTTTGGTGGCATGGTGGCGCTGAACATCAGTGTTTGCCGCTTTTTCGGAAGATAAGTAATGATTTTCTGAATATCTTCGTAAAAGCCCATATCCAGCATCCGGTCAGCTTCGTCGAGGATAAGATAGCGTAAGTGCTCGAATTTCACATAACCCATGTTCAGATGTGAGATAAGTTTCCCGGGTGTGGCCACAATAATCTCCGTTCCCGAACTCAGGGCTCTTTTTTGCTGGTCCCATTCCGAGCCGCTGCCACCACCGTAAATAGCAATGGATTCCACCGGAGTGAAATATGAAAACCCTTGTATCTGCTGGTCAATTTGCAATGCCAGCTCACGCGTTGGCACAATCACCAGCACCTTGGTTTCGTGCCGGTTGTCACCAGCGAGCTCATTCAAAACCGGCAAAATAAAAGCGGCTGTTTTTCCTGTTCCGGTTTGCGCACTTGCAATCAAATCTTTGTGCTCCATAATGGCCGGAATAGCCTGTTCCTGAATAGGTGTTGCCTCCTCAAAACCCATAAATGAAATGGCTTCCAACAAGGTATCGGATAAATTAAGTTCTTGAAATTTCATGTAAAAGTTATCTCCTAAAATAATGGGATCTTCCAGCGGCAAAGGTACGAAACTATTGTGATTGTTGTCTTTTGCTCTCAAATGAAAGATAATTAGTGCTTTCAGTGTTGAAAGTTGTTGTTTCTCTGGTCCGTTTCACAGGTTTTCCCATTTACCAAATGTTTATTTTTGCAGCATGAGTACAAATATGGACATAGCCCGCCCGCCCGATTTATGGACCCTGGATAATTTTCCGATTGTTATTGCCGGACCGTGCAGCGCCGAAAGCGAAGAGCAGGTCTTGCGGACTGCCCGGCAACTGGCCAAAATCCCTGAGGTAAAAGTTTTTCGATCCGGATTGTGGAAACCCCGTACCCGCCCGGGTACTTTTGAAGGTGTGGGCGAAAAAGGTATGCAATGGCTGGAAAAGGTAAAAGCCGAAACAGGTTTGATGACTACCGTGGAAGTAGCTCGCCCGGAACACGTGGAGCTTGCGCTGAAACATGGAATAGATATCCTCTGGCTGGGTGCACGAACGGTTGTAAATCCATTTGTGGTTCAGGAACTGGCCGAAGCCATGAAAGGCGTTTCAGTAACGGTGATGGTGAAAAACCCCATTATTCCCGACCTGAAACTGTGGATTGGTGCGCTGGAGCGGGTGAACACTGCTGGTATCAGGCAACTTCTCGCTGTCCATCGCGGCTTTCATTACTTTAAAAAATCACCTTTCCGAAATGCTCCCATGTGGGAAATTCCCATCGAGCTGAAGCGACTGGTGCCGCAACTTCCCATTATCGTTGACCCCAGCCATATCTGCGGCCGCCGCGACCTTTTACAGGAGATTTCCCAAAAAGCCGTTGACCTCGAAATGGATGGCCTCATGCTCGAAGTCCACGAAAACCCGGAAGCGGCTCTCACCGATGCAGCACAGCAAATTACCCCCGATGTGCTGAATACTTTGCTGAATAATCTGATTTTACGGAAACGTACCGGAAGTCCTGCTTTTGAAAACCGGCTGGAAGCTTTGCGTACCGAAATAGATAAGCTGGATGGTGAGATGCTTCAGATTCTTGCTAAAAGGCTGGAAATTATTGATGAAATAGGTGATTACAAACGCGACAACAACATCACCATTCTGCAAATGAAACGCTGGGCCGGTATTATCACCGACAGGCTTTCCATCGGTACTAACCTGGGACTGGATGAACAGTTTTTGAAAAAGCTTCTAAATCTGATACACAAAGAGTCAATTCAACGTCAGACCAAAATTTTCAACAAAAAGTAAATCGCTTTATTAGCAGCTAACTTCCGACTTTCTCCTCAAAGCTTCGCCCAAAGACGTTTGCCCTGTTCGCGCGTAAAAGCAAGGACTTCCGCCTCATTTATCTTTTGCAATTTCCGGTCTTTCACAATGATTTCGCCATCGGAAATAACATGTCTCACATGCGCCTCCCGCAGTCCGAAAAGAAAATGCCCGAGAAAATTAGCTTTATTCATTTCCGTGGGAGAATCATAGTCAAGTACCACAAGGTTATTTTCACCATCACCATCAAAACGATTACTGTCCAGATAGTTATGAACATTTCTAAAACGCCGGTAAGCTTCCGGAAAATCGATGTCGTCAAACGGCTGTCCGGCAAAATAAGCGGCCTGCGCACTCCGCAGCATGTCGCTGTGCATGCCGTCGGTACCAAGCATCAGCCGGTTGCCCAGCCCTTCCGAACGAAAGAAACCCACGTTATTGTTCAGGTTACTTTCGCTGTTTTGTACTACCCAGGATTTGCTGTTTTTGATGAGTGCCCGTTCATTTTCATTCACATGCAGGCAATGCCCGAGAATAGTTTTTCCCGAATCCAGCACACCGAAAGCGTGCAGCCGTTCCACCACCTGTATGCCATGTTTCTGAAGACTATCATTCTCATCGTACGGATCTTCTGCCACATGGATATGAAATCCGGATTGGTATTTTTCCATCAGATCGGCGGCCTCTTTCATGGTTTGGTCGCCCACCGTAAATGAAGCATGCAAACCGATCAGGCCCTGATAATTATCGAGATAGGCGGCTGTTTCCGCCAGTCCCTGTTGGGCTTTGTCCAGGCCATCGCGGTCGGTAATTTCGTAGCAAAGCAGATGGCTCACGCCCACTTTTTCAAAAGCTCTGGCCATAATTTCCAGAGAACCGCTAATAAAATTGGGCGAAGCATGGTGGTCAATTACAAAAGTTGATCCGGCTTTGGCGCAAGCCATGGCCGTTGCCAAAGCACTGGCTTCCACCATCTCTTTGTCGAGTGCTTTATCCAAATTCCACCAGATATATTTCAGTATTTCATAAAAATTATGAGGTGTATGTCGTGGTGCCGGCATCCCTCGCGACAAGGCTGAGTAAGCATGATGATGCCCCACGGCAAATGCTTTGGTAACGAAATTACCCTGCACATCAAGCACTTTCGCTGTTTTTGGAAAATCTTCGGGTGTGTTTAGAAAGTGGATTTTCCCGTTTTTTCCTTCCTCCACCAAAAGGGTTGTTTTGGTAAACGAAAGTGTTTGCCAGTCGATATAATTGACATTTTTTAAAACTACTGCCATGCGATTCCCTTGTTTTAAGACGCTTATGTCCAGCCATGAAATAACACCAAACCCTGATTTGCCATACACGGCCGGTACTGGAAATATTCTATTAGGACAAAGATAGGATTGTTTCCGGCTGACACCTTACTATCTCTGAATATTTGTAATTTTGCCCACTTAAAATTTAACATCATGGCTCAACAAGAAGATTTATTAAAGAAAATTATTGCACACGCCAAAGAGTACGGATTTGTTTTTCCTTCCAGCGACATCTATGACGGGCTGAGTGCCGTTTACGATTACGGTCCGAACGGTGTGGAGCTGAAAAAGAACATCCGTAATTATTGGTGGAAAGCCATGGTGCAGATGCACGAAAATATTGTCGGTCTCGATGCAGCTATTTTCATGCACCCCACCGTTTGGAAAGCCTCCGGCCATGTGGACGCTTTCAGTGATCCGTTGATTGACAACAAAGATTCCAAAAAGCGCTACCGTGCCGATGTGCTGGTAGAGGATTATCTGGCCAAAATAGAGGCCAAAATCAATAAAGAGGTGACCAAAGCCCGGAAACGTTTTGGCGATAGTTTCGATGAACAACAGTTTCTGGAAACCAACCCACGGGTGGTGGCCAACCGCCAGAAAATGGAGGAGATTAAGAACCGTCTTTATCCTGCTATGGATAAATCGGATATGGCCGGCATTAAACAACTCATTGAAGATTTGGGTATTGCAGATCCTGTTTCCGGTTCTAAAAACTGGACAGATGTGCGGCAGTTTAACCTGATGTTTTCCACACAAATGGGCTCTACTTCCGAAGGGGCTTCCGAGATTTATCTCCGTCCCGAAACAGCCCAGGGTATTTTTGTGAACTATCTGAACGTTCAGAAAACCTCTCGGATGAAAATTCCGTTTGGTATTGCCCAAACCGGAAAAGCTTTCAGAAATGAAATCGTGGCCAGGCAGTTTATCTTCCGAATGCGCGAATTTGAACAAATGGAGATGCAGTTTTTTGTCCGCCCCGGCACCGAAATGGAATGGTATAAGTTGTGGAAAGAAAAGCGTATGAAATGGCATATTTCCACCGGCATTCCGGCAGAGAAATTCCGCTTCCACGACCACGACAAACTGGCGCATTATGCCAATGCTGCCGCCGACATAGAGTTTGAATTTCCCATGGGCTTTAAAGAGCTGGAGGGTATCCATTCGCGTACCAACTTCGACCTGAGTGCTCATGAAAAATATTCTGGTAGAAAACTACGTTATTTCGATTCGGAAATTAACGAAAGTTACGTGCCTTACGTCATCGAAACATCCATCGGTCTCGACCGGATGTTTCTCGCTATTCTTAGCAATGCTTACACCGAAGAAAATCTGGAAGGTGGCACACAGCGCGTGGTTATGAAATTACCCCCATTTTTGGCTCCCTACAAAATTGCTGTTTTCCCGCTGACTAAGAAAGACGGCTTACCGGAAAAAGCACGGGAGATTATGGATAACTTAAAAGGTGATTTCATGTGTTTTTATGAAGAAAAAGATACCATCGGAAAACGTTACCGCCGCCACGATGCCATCGGAACACCATACTGTGTAACGATTGACCATCAAACGTTGGAAGACAACACCGTTACATTGCGCGAACGCGACAGTATGAAACAGGAACGGATTCCGGTGGATAAAATTTCCGGAATTGTGGCCAAAAGCCTGGCGATGAAGGCTCAGGGCTTATAACCGGAGTCTTCCAAAAGAGACTGTGCATCCTTCATTTTCAGGAGTTTCGGAATTGTCATCTTCGGATGTTCCCGCATATATTTGCGTACCATCTGCCAGCCAAACCATCTGGCCATGGCCGGTGGTGAAGCGTGCGAGTAGCCATCGCTGAATGGCCCCGGTTGTGTCATCTTATTGATAAGCATATAGTTGGTGGAGTATAAAAATCGGTTTTTCACCATGACTGCCCACACCTCTTTTTTGTTTTTTTCCATCCATTCCAGCTGTTTTTGCGTGTAGCAAATCTTCAGCGTATCGGGAATACCCGGCAGCATGGCATCGAGAAAATAAAGTTCTTTTCCGGCTTCCATCATATTGTCCAGCAGTGTTTTCGGATGAATATTCTGTTGGAAATCGCTTCTGTAAATCGTTCGAACCACATCCGCAACCATGTTCTTCTTTGTCATGCAACGGCGATGATATTGTGGAATGTTTAAATCTATGTAAAGGGGAAATTTCTCACCAAGATAGTCGTCCAATGCGATGACCACCGAATTTCCCTGTTTCATAACCGGTTGTTCGTAATACAAATCGGAAACGTAAGTATATACCTGTGGAATTGGGAAAGCAGGATAATAATATTTCAAATGTGCAAAAGCCGATTGTAGCTGTTGTTGTTCCCTGTTTAAGTTTGGAAAGACCTGCATGGATATATGATAGACATGCTGAATTTGTGTATCGGCAACATAGCGATAAAGCTGGTTTACATTGGCTGTATCGTTGAGGTCGGCGTTCAAAAACGGTAGAAATTCGGGTTTAATTTTTTTCAGGCCGGACTGGAGGTCTTTCATGTTAAGGCTGAAAAGGGCCTTCCCGTAACGATGAATCTTCAGCTTTATCTTTGGAAGTTTACTTTTAGGAACTGTGGGTACATTCCGGTTAGCATGGCTGCACGAAAGTATTGTAACCGAAAGAAAGGCCAGCAGAAAAAAGGAGAGAAAAAGTTGTTTTTTCATAACCAAAACAGATCAGACATTAAAATTAATACGGGGCACAAAAAATGCCAGTACAAAAGTACTGACATTTCTTTGTCCTGATTGAGCTGCTATTTTACAATATCTTCCAGCCTAATGTAATTTCAAAAATACTGGCAGATCCGGCAACCGTATGGGTTGCGTTATCGTATTTAACTGTACCGTTGAAAAGATCATTTATTCCGCCATAATATTTTACATCAAGGGCGAGCATCAAAAAATCTATTCCTGCGCCAACCTGATATTGCCATTGAATATCGTTAAAATCACTTGGCAACAAATAATCTTTCGCGTTTCCGTTTTTGGTATCGATGGTCTTATTTACAATAAAGTTGGCTGTAGCGCCACCGAAGATTCTGAATTTAACAACTTTCAAATCCAAAATCTGCCATCCGAGGCTCAAAGGAACCTGAATGGATTTCAAGTTAACATCCTGCTCAACAACAGACGTACTGGTCAAAGAGGGGAATTTGAAGACACTTCCCTGTGTCATATAATTAACTTCGGGTTGTATGTAAATCTTTTTTCCGATACGCATAAAAACACCAACCAACATATTGTTTTTCAGACCGTTGTTAATATCCGATCCTTTGTATGAAAGTTTGGGGGCAGTATAACCAATTTGTGGCCCGATATGGAACTGACCATACATGATACCACTCATAAGTATGGCAACAAGAAACAGACTAAATTTTTTCATAATTAAAAGATTTTAAGTGAGATAATTACTTTTATTGTTGTCAAAAATAGGCAAAACTTTTAATTTCTACAAGTTTTTTTGCTGCCTATAAAAAGAAATACGCTTTTTAAAAAGAAGCTTTATTAACCTGCCTGCATGTTTTCAGCATCGGGAATCATGCCTTCCAGTTGTGATGGATCGTGAATTAAGACGGGAATATGCTGTGGACAGATCCAGTAATTTTTTCCTTTAAAGTCGAGAAGCACCAATGGAACCTGTTCTGAGTCTCTTTTGCAAAAGAGGCAATGTTTTTCGTTGTGATTTTCCATAAATTTTATTATTTTTACATTTATAAAACGTACAAAAGTCACTAATATTCTATTACAAAAGCAAAAAACTTTTCTAAACATTTTTTATTTAACACGTGGAAAAAGAATTGTAAAATAAAATGGGGTCTTTCAAAATTCAGTAATTTAGCCCCATCATAATTATGAAAATATTATATCAGATAGGTGAGTATGTTGTCATAATGTTTCAGGCTTTCAAAAGACCTGACAAAGGCTTTGTATTCCGGCGCCAGCTTTTATATGATTTCAAAAGACTGGGTGTTGATTCTATCAGCATTATTTCTATCATTTCTCTTTTTATCGGTGCCATTATTGCCATTCAGATGGCTTATAACATTGATTCCCCCTTTATTGCAAAATCAATTATCGGTTTCTCCACACGGCAAATGCTTGTGCTTGAGATTTCTCCCACCATCATCTGTCTGATACTGGCCGGAAAGGTGGGATCACGCATTGCCTCGGAGATAGGAACTATGCGCATAACAGAGCAGATTGATGCGTTGCGGGTAATGGGCGTTAATCCTCCTAATTATCTGATATTACCAAAAATAGTTGCTGCCATGCTCTATTTTCCGGTTCTGATAGTTTTTTCCATTTTTCTCGGTATTTTGGGGGGCTGGATTATGGGATCTATTACGGGATTAATTCCCTCAGCGGATTACATTCTCGGTATCCGATCGTGGTTCGACCCATTCACCCTGACTTATGCCATGATAAAAACCGTTGTTTTTGCGTTTATCATCACTTCCGTTTCTGCTTACAAAGGCTATACGGTAAAAGGAGGTTCGGTGGAGGTGGGGCAGGCCAGTACCGAAGCCATTGTGGTAAGCAGTATTCTGATTATCTTCTCCGATTTGATCCTTACTCAACTACTGCTCACATGATCGAAGTGAAAAACATATCAAAAAGCTTTGGTGGTCAGCTAATTGTGGATGACATAAGCACCTCCTTCGAAGAGGGGAAAACTAACCTGATTATTGGGCAGAGCGGATCCGGGAAAACGGTACTGATGAAATGCTGCATAGGCCTGTATGAGGTGGATAGCGGAGAAGTGGTTTTCCATGGTCGGAGATTTTCCAATCTTTCCGACAAAAAAAGAAAAGACATCCGTAAGGAAATGGGGGTGTTGTTTCAGGGTGGTGCATTGTTCGATTCCCTAACGGTGGAAGAAAATGTCATGTTTCCGCTCAATATGTTTACCAAAATGAGCCCAAAAGAGAAAATAGAGCGGGTAAATTTTGTTCTCGAAAACGTTAACCTCTCCGACACCAACAGTAAATTTCCGGCTGAGCTGAGTGGCGGGATGGTAAAACGTGTGGCCATTGCACGGGCACTCTCCCTAATGCCCAAGTATCTGTTTGCGGATGAACCGAACTCCGGACTTGATCCCAAAACAGCAGAACGGATTGATGAACTGTTATCGAGCCTGACAAAAAAATTTAATATGACTACCGTCATCAATACCCACGACATGAATTCGGTACTCCAGATTGGTGAGAAAATCTGTTTTATTAATCAGGGAAAACTCTGCTGGGAGGGAACCAAAGAAACCATCCTGAAAACGAAGAATAAAGAACTAAACAACTTTGTCTTTGCCACCGAACTTACCCGGAGAATCAAACGCTAAAGACGAATAGATAAGTTGATACAAACAAGTTTTTAGATATTTTAACCCTTTAACTGCCCGATATATCCTATCTTTGCTTTTCAAATAATGCTATGATTTACATTACGAGAAGAGAACGGTTTAATGCTGCCCATCGCCTTTTCAAAGAGGAATACAGCGACGAAAAGAATATGGAAGTTTTTGGTAAATGCTCCAATCCAAACTGGCACGGACACAATTACGAACTGTTTGTTACCGTTAAAGGAGAGGTAGATTCCAAAACAGGATTTCTCATAAACCTAAAAATACTGAGTAAAATTATCCGGGAAGAAATTATTGAGAAGATAGACCACAAAAACATCAACATAGACGTGGATTTTATGAAAAATAAAATGGCGTCAACGGAAAACCTGACCATCGGCATATGGAATCAGTTAGAAAAGGAGATTACCGGCCTTGGCATAACACTTCATAGTGTGAAGATATACGAATCCGAAAACAATATCGTAGAATATCTTGGATAGATATACCAAGAACAATATTCATTCGTTAAAATATAATTTCATGGATAAACCAAAAGCAATGCTTGATTACGAAAGAATTGAAACCTATGAACCCGATAAGCTGGAAAAATTAAAATATCACTATGCTGAGATTTTAAAACTTATCGGTGAGGATGTAACCCGCGAAGGATTGCTAAAAACGCCACTCCGTGTGGCAAAGGCTATTCAGTTTCTTACGCAGGGATACGACCATGACCCTAAGGAAATCCTGCTGTCGGCAAGGTTCAGAGAGGACTACAAGCAAATGGTCATCGTGAAAGATATTGATATTTTTTCCTTGTGCGAACACCATATGATTCCTTTCATTGGAAAAGCACATGTGGCTTACATCCCCAACAACTACATTACAGGTCTAAGCAAAATTGCACGTGTGGTGGAGGTCTATGCCCGCCGCTTGCAGGTTCAGGAACGGCTGACAACCCAAATTAAAACGGCTATTCAGGAAACTTTGGATCCGTTAGGAGTGGCAGTGGTTATTGAGGCACGACATTTGTGTATGGCTATGCGGGGTGTACAGAAACAAAATTCTGTCACCACCACTTCCGACTTTACGGGAGCTTTTGAAAGAAAAGAGACACGCGAGGAGTTTATTCATTTGATTTCTTCCCGTTTGTCTTAACTATTTGTTGAACATAAGACATAAAATAATGAATATTAATCAATTAGACAAAAGCTTTGCCGGCAACAAAACAACGGCATTGCCGGTGGCTAAAACTTTCCTTTCCGGCGTTTTCGGATGGATGTTTCTGGCATTAGGTATCACCGCTATCACTTCGTGGCTATTTGCCTCCAGTCCGCAATTACTTTCCCTACTGTACACACAGACAGGGATGACTATTTTAGGTTGGATCGTATTGTTGGCGCCTTTTGGCTTTGTACTTTGGATAATGGCACGCTTCAACCGGATGTCGGCTTCCAAACTGGCATTGCTGTTTGTGGTTTATTCCATTTTGATGGGTATGAGCCTGAGTTTTATTTTCCTGGCTTATACCAGTAGCTCTATTGCCACCACTTTTTTGGTAACTGCCGGTATGTTTGGTTTTATGGCCATTTTGGGATACACAACCAAAACTGATTTGACCAAATTTGGCAGCATTATGATTATGGGCGTTGTGGGGTTGTTTATTGCTATGTTGGTGAACATGTTTATGCACAGCAGCGGCCTGGATTACATCATCAGCTTCATTGGGGTTCTGATTTTCACAGGACTTACGGCTTACGATGTGCAGAAATTGAAAAGAATTGGTTCCGGTATGGTTGAAGGTGCTGAAGGCACACGAAAAATGACCATCATGGGGGCATTAACTCTCTATCTCGACTTTATCAATTTATTTCTATTTTTGCTGCGTTTTTTCGGTAACCGCCGATAAAACTTTATTTTTAAAAAAGTTATATGATAGCTTACGTATTTCCCGGGCAGGGAGCCCAATATATCGGTATGGGGAAAGAGTTGTACGACAATTCTTCCAAAGCCAAAGATTTATTTCACAAGGCAAACCATATTCTGAAATTTAATATTACGGAATTGATGTTTACCGGTACCGAGGAAGAATTGAAACAAACTAACGTTACCCAGCCAGCCATTTTTCTTCATTCTGTCATTCTGGCAAAAGTCATGGGCGACAATTTTACACCCGACATGGTTGCCGGTCATTCGCTCGGCGAGTTTTCTGCGCTGGTAGCTAATGGAACATTATCGTTTGAAGATGGTTTGAAACTCGTTGCAAAACGTGCCGATGCCATGCAAAAAGCCTGCGAAGCAGAGCCTTCCACTATGGCAGCTATCCTGGGATTGGAAGACGATATTGTGGAAAACATATGTAAATGTATTCAGGAGGTAGTTGTTCCGGCTAACTACAACAGTACCGGGCAGCTGGTAATATCGGGTAGTATAGCCGGAGTGGAACAGGCTATTCAAAAATGTAAAGAAGCCGGTGCCAAGCGGGCTCTCATGCTGAAAGTAGGTGGTGCTTTTCACTCTCCCCTTATGGAGCCTGCCCGCATTAAGCTGGCAGACGCTATTAACAACACCTCTTTCCAACAGGGTATTTGCCCTGTTTACCAGAATGTTACCGGACAACCGGTGGCCGATCCGGAAATTATTAAAACAAACCTGATTTCGCAGCTTACCTCGCCGGTGCGCTGGACGCAGATTATGAAAAATATGCTGGCCGATGGTGTTACAGAGGTAGTGGAAGTTGGTCCGGGTAAAGTATTGCAGGGCCTTTTCAAAAAAGTTGACCGGCAGCTGGAGACCAAAAGTGCAACTTTGTAAAATAAAACCCCTGCATATTGACAGGGGTTTCTTTTTTGCTTTGAACAGAAAGTAGGCCGGTGCTAATAACCTGAAACTGTGAGGAAAATCTTATATCGAGCTTCGGTTAATATATTTTTCGAAACCCGATAATTTCCCGTACTTCACGCATGGTTTTTTGAGCATTGGCACGCGCTTTCTCGGCACCCATGTTCATCACTTTTAGGATGTAATCATCGTCCGAAGAAAGGGCTTTAATTTTTTCGGCAAAAGGGGAGGTGAAGGCGATTACATCTTCTGCCAGCTGTTTTTTCAGGTCCCCGTAACGGATGGTGCATTTGTTGTATTGCTCATCAAAATACGTCACCACATCCGGTTTAGAAACCACTTTCAACAGGGTGAAAAGGTTTTCGATAGGGTCAGGTTTCGTCTGGTTCATCGCCGTAGGGCCACTGTCGGTAACGGCGCGCATTATTTTTTTGCGAATCACTTTTGCATCATCATTCAGGAAAATGGCATTGCCTTCACCTTCCGACTTGCCCATTTTTCCGGAACCATCCAGCCCGGGGATTTTCACCAGAGCCTCACCGAAGTTGTAAGCCGTGGGGATTGGAAAAAAGTCCACGCTATACATGTGGTTGAAACGGCGGGCAAACGTCCTGGTCATCTCCAGATTTTGCTCCTGGTCTTTGCCAACGGGTACTTTGTGTGCTTTTTGAATAATAATGTCGGCAGCCATGAGGGTCGGGTAAGTAAGTAATCCGGCATTCACATTGTTGGGCTGTTTACGGGCTTTTTCTTTAAAAGTAGTTACCCTTTCCAACTCGCCAAGGTAGGTGTTCATGTTCAGGAAAAGATACAGTTCGGCAGTTTCGGGAATGTCGCTTTGCAGATATAGTGTGGCTTTTTCCGGGTCGAGGCCGGCAGCAAGATATTCCACAAGCACCTGACGCACATTCCCCTGCAGGTTATCCGGATGTGGGTGTGTGGTCAGCGAATGGTAGTCGGCAATGAAGAAATAGCATTCGTTTGTCTCCTGCATTTTTACAAAATTCTTTACCGCACCAAAATAGTTTCCGAGGTGCAAATGGCCAGTGGGCCTTATACCGCTAAGTACAATCTCTTTCTTTTCCATGAGGGCAAAAATAGGGCAAATTCATGAATTTGTCTTAAATAAATTTTCTCCGCAAAACACGCTATACATTTCTGCATTGTGCTTAATTCTTTCATTTCTTGTTCAATGGTATTTTTTTGATTCTGTCCTGGTTTGGTTCTGAACTTTTTATTTTCAACAAAATATTAATACAAATCCCAGATGATGATTATTGCTATCTTTGCCCGGTAAAAACATAATATTTATGCCACTGTTAGGAAGTCTTATTAGAAGAGCATATATTATTAGGAACAAGCCTGTTGAGTTAAAAAAACAGTGGATAAATCCTGAAAAAGCGCAAAAAGGCCAACTGGTGAAATTGTTACGAAAGGCGCAGTTTACGGCTTTTGGCGAACACTACAAATTCTCAAAAATTCTTACTTCCGGCAACATTGTGGATGCTTTTCGCGAAACCGTTCCCGTTTTCGATTACTCTAGAATGTATAAATGCTGGTGGTACCGTTCGCTCAATGGCGAGCCTTATGTAACCTGGCCGGGGAAGGTAAAATATTTTGCACTAAGTTCGGGAACTTCTGAAGCATCAAGTAAATATATTCCCGTAACGGGAGATATGTTACGCAGCATCAAACGTGCCAGTCTTAGGCAGATTGTCTCCATGGTACGCTATAATTTCCCTCTCGACTTTTACGAAAAAGGGATGCTAATGATTGGTGGCAGTACCCACTTGCAATATAACGGGACCTATTACGAAGGTGACCTTTCGGGTATTACGGCGGCAAGCATCCCGTTTTGGTTTCAGCATTTTTATAAACCGGGAAAACGTATTTCGCGCACCGCCGACTGGGATACAAAACTCCGTGACATGGTTAAAAAAGCCCCCGACTGGGATATTGGTATTGTGGTTGGCGTGCCGGCCTGGATACAAATTCTCCTTGAGCGTATTATCGAAGCATATCATGTGGATACCATTCATGATATCTGGCCGAACCTTGGAGTTTATGTACACAGCGGAGTTTCTTTTAAACCTTATGTGAAAAGTTTTGAAAAGCTCTTTGCAAAAGAGGTTATGTACAACGAATCGTACCTTGCCTCCGAAGGTTATATTGGTTTTCAAAACCGGTTGAATGCCGGCATGGATATGCAAACGGACAACGGGATATTTTTTGAGTTTGTTCCTTTTAATGATGACAACTTTGACGATGAAGGAAATATCAGGAAAACTGTTGAGACACATACTATTGCCGATGTGGAAAACGGCGTTGATTATGCCCTGCTCATGAGTACCAATGCGGGTGCCTGGCGTTATTTGCTGGGAGATACGATTAAATTCATCAACAAAGATTACGCTGAGATTCAGGTTACCGGTCGTACCAAGCATTTTCTGAGTATTTGTGGCGAACACCTTTCACAAGAAAATATGAACCGTGCTATAGAACTTTTGCAGGAAGAGCTGAATATAGAAATTAATGAATTTACCGTACTGGCCGTTCGCCATCAGGGTTTGTTTGCCCACAAATGGTATCTGGGTACTAATACTCTGCTTGACCAGGAAATGGCTTCACGAAAAATAGACCGCTACTTAAAAAATCTCAACGATGATTACCGTGTGGAACGGCTGGAAGCTATCCGTGAAGTTTTTGTTCATATTTTGCCTCCAAAAGCTTTTCTGGAATATATGGAAATGAAAGGGAAAACGGGAAGTGCTAATAAGTTTCCCCGTGTTTTGAAAAACGAGCGCATCACAGAATGGGAACAATTTTTAAAAGAACGTCAATACCTATAAACTATGCATCCGTTATTTGAAGGCATGCTTCTTGGCCTGACGCTGGCACTGTTCTTTGGTTTCGGCCCTGCGTTTTTTGCCTTGGTACAAACCGGTATCCATCGCGGTTTTTCTAAAGGATTCATTCTTGCTATCGGCGTTTTCCTGAACGATTTGACCGTAGTCTCCATTTCCATCGTTGCTGCTCACGCTGTTATGGACAGCATGCACAAACACCAGCTGTTTGGCGTTGCCGGGGGGCTCATCCTTATGATCTTTGGCTTTTTAACATACAGGCACAAAATTGTAGTGAACAGTAATGATGAGGTTATCAACATCAGCGAACCACATGCCATTACTTATCTTATCAAAGGTTTTTTGCTAAACATTGCCAATCCGTTTGTCTGGCTTTTCTGGCCAACCGTTGTCCTGGGAGTGGCAGCTCCGTTTATGGATTCAACCTCCGATATCATTCTTTTCTTTGCGGGAACACTGGCCGTGGTTTTTTCTTCTGATGTTACCAAAGTCTATCTGGCTACAAAAATCAAAGGTTATATTACTGATAAGTTCCTGCGCCTTATTAATAAAATTGCCGGAATTATTCTGATTATTTTTGGTATTGCTCTGATTATACGCTCTTTATATGAGTCGGGAATACTTTAGACCGTTCCTGAAAGAAGTTGTATTTTTGCCTTTTTGAAACATTGATTATGCAAACATATTCCATCAATAACCTCCGCGAACTAGAGGCGGAAGCCATTCATATCATCCGGGAAGTGGCTGCCGAGTTTGAAAATCCGGTAATGCTCTATTCAATAGGTAAAGATTCATCGGTGATGGCACGGCTGGCCGAAAAAGCTTTTTATCCCGGCAAGGTGCCATTTCCGCTTATGCACGTTGATACAAAATGGAAATTTCGCGAAATGATTGAATTTCGTGAAAAATATACCAAAGAAAAAGGCTGGAATTTGATTGTTTACTACAACAAAGAGGGCTATGAAGCCGGTATCGGTCCTTTTACTCACGGTTCCAAAGTGCATACCGACGTGATGAAAACACAGGCGCTGTTGCAGGGACTTGATAAATACAAATTTGATGCGGCTTTTGGCGGTGCCCGCCGTGATGAGGAGAAATCCAGAGCCAAGGAAAGAATCTACTCTTTCCGTGACAGATATCATCAGTGGGATCCCAAGAACCAGCGTCCCGAACTTTGGGATATCTACAATGCCAAAGTACATAAAGGGGAGTCCATTCGTGTATTTCCCATTTCCAACTGGACAGAATTAGATATCTGGCAGTACATCCGGCTGGAAAACATCCCCATCGTTCCCCTCTATTTTGCCAAAGAACGGCCTATTGTTAATATTGACGGAAATCTAATCATGGTTGATGACGACCGTATGCCAGAAGAATTGCAGCAAAAAGCAGAGATGAAAATGGTTCGTTTTCGTACGCTGGGCTGCTATCCGCTCACCGGTGCCATAGAGTCGGAAGCCGATACCATCGAAAAGATTGTTGAAGAGATGATGACCGTTACCGTTTCGGAACGTACCACCCGTGTTATAGACTTCGATCAGGAAGCCAGTATGGAACAGAAAAAAAGAGAAGGGTATTTTTAACTGGCAGGTACGGAATCTTTTGTTTCGGTTTATTTTTCTTTCAATATTGCATCATAAAGCGCCTGCTGAATGGATGTTCTGATATTTAACTGATAGATTTTATGGTTTAGCCGTGTGGGATAAACGCGGTTGGAGAAAAAGATATAGACAAGATTTTCTTTTGGGTCAATCCAAAGAAAGGTTCCTGTGTAGCCTGAATGTCCAAAACTTTCGGTGCTGGCACTTTGTGCCGGATAAGCTTTCTCTGCCGGAAGGGTGTCGTTTCCGAGCAGCGGCTTGTCGAAACCCAGTCCCCGCCGGTTTCCGTTTTCAGGATACTGACGCCGGGTAAATTCTTTCATGGTGGTATCTGAGATGTATTGTTTTCCACCAAAGGACCCCATTTGCAGGTACATTTGTGCCAGTTTTGCCAAATCATTGGCCGTGCCGAACAAACCGGCATTTCCTGAAACACCACCCATCATGGCAGCTCCTTCATCATGCACGTACCCGTGAATAGCCCATTTACGGAAAAACGTATCAATTTCCGTAGGGACAATATCCTTTAAAGGAAAATGGCGGTAAGGATTAAAAGTGAGGTTATATGCACCGAGGGGGTGATATATATTCTTTTTCAGAAAGGTTTCAAAATTTTCACCGGTTAAGTTCTTAACAATCTGTGGGACAAGATAAAAAGCCAGACCGGAATAGAGGTATTTTTTGATGGGCGAAACAGGAGATTTTTTAATCTCGCGATACATGGTTCTCCGGTAATTTTTGTTCAAAAACAGATCTGGCGATACCGGAACATCAAAACGGGAGGATGAATCTCTCCGGAAGATCCTCCTTTTAAATTTTCCATTTGCTTTAACGGTCTTTTTCCAGTAAGGAATCCATGCCTTCAGCCCAGCCTGATGCGCCAGTATTTCCCGCAAAGTCATTTTATTCTTGTTGGAATGTTTAAAAGCCGGCCAATAGGTGTCAAAAGGGATGTCCAATTTGAGTTTGCCCTGATCGTAGAGGGCCATAATTGCAGGAAGGGAAGCGGTAACCTTTGTCAAAGAAGCAAAATCAAAAAGGTCGTTATTAATTACCTTTTCCCGGTCGTAATAGGTGTGATAACCATAAGATTTATGGAACACTACGGCCCCGTTGCGGGCTACCAGCACTTCACATCCCGGATATGCCTTTGCATTAACCCCGGCCAGAGCAATGGAATCCACCATCTTGTTCATATAAGCTGAATTCATACCTTCCTCTTCGGGAATGGTGTAGGCCAGCCGGCCCAACGAGGGTGTTTTGATACCGAAATGGATCGGAAATTTATTCAAACGTACCGGCAGCGTTCCCCGCGAACCAAAAGCCCCGAAAATAAGCTGGGCTGTCAGCCTTTGAAACAGCGGACTGTCCTCGTAGGTCAAAACCAGTCCATCGGCTTTTTCAAGACCCGGTATTTTATTCAACGAAAACGGATTTCCAAAAACAGTTACAATAGTTTGATGCGAAGCCATCACTTTATGCAAGAAGTCCAGCATCTTAGGGGTAATGCTGAAATTTCTGGCGGGATACTGGCTCATGTTGGTAATTCCAACAATAACTAAGCTGTAGTTTTTTAACCGTGCCTGCCACAAGCTGTAGGAAAGCGTATCGCTTTTGGTCCAGAAAAAATTTGTTGTCCGGGTGTAATTGGCCAACATTTTCTGGAAAGGAATTTCAGTCTTGCTTCCTATTGCCAACGTAGCAATACGCTGTTGTCCAATGTTTTGCACCGGAATAATGTTGTTGCTGTCGCGGAGTACCGTCAGTGAAGCACGGATGAGTTTGCGGTTCAATATTTCAGCCGAAGGCGGATTTAAATTCTTTATCATATTGGTAGTGTCCACAGGTTGCCAGTGGTTTAAACCTGCCCAATATTTGGCGGCAAGGACTTTTTTACAACGTTGGTTGATGTCGTCCCACGAAATTTTGCCTTTGGCAATAGCTTTTCTTATCTTTTTTATGGCCAGCGGCACATTCTGAACAAATTCCAGCACATCGTTTCCGGCTATCATGGCTTTGGCGTCAGCTTTTCCGGAAGGGAAATATTTGGTAACCCCTTTCATGTTCATGGCATCGGAAATAACAATACCTTTAAATCCCAGGCTGTCTTTTAAAATACCCGTAACAATTTTTTTGGAAAGGGAAGAAGGGGTGTGAAGTGTTGAGTCAAGGGCCGGCACATACAAATGCGCCGTCATAACAGCGGACACGCCAGCATCTATCATTTGCTTAAAAGGATACATCTCAAGCGTATCCAGCCGCTCCCGGCTAAAAGGAACTACCGGAAGTGTTTTGTGTGAGTCGGTACCCGTATCACCGTGTCCCGGAAAATGTTTGGCCGTAGCCAAAATGCCTTCATCCTGCAATCCTTTCATGTAAGCAATTCCTTTGGCAGCCACCATTTTCTTGTCCATTCCGAACGAACGGAAGTTAATCACCGGATTATTGGGATTGTTGTTGATATCAACAACAGGAGCGAGGTTCATTTGCACACCTGTTCGTTTCAGCTCTCTTCCTATTTCACGGCCCATTTGATAAATCAGGCTGTCGTTACCAATAGCACCCAATGCCATTTGGTAGGGAAAATGTATGGTATGCTTCAGCCGCATGGCCAGCCCCCACTCTGCATCCATGGCAACCATCAGCGGTACTTTGGACTGTGATTGATAAAAGTTGGTCAGCAGCGCCTGCTTTTGTGGCGTTCCCTGAAAAAATATCAGCCCGCCAATTTTATATTTTCGTATCAAATCAGTAACAGCGACCTCATGTGCCACCCCACGATTAGAATAGGCGGCCACATAAATCAGTTGTGCGATTTTCTCGTTGCGATTCAGTGAGTTGAATACGGAGTCAACCCAATGTGTTTCCAGGGCTTTTCGAAAAGCGGGGATTGAAGATTCATTTTGGGCTGTGGCGGTAGTGATGCCGGCCATCCAAAGCAGTAAACCGGCAACTGCCAACTGCACTAAATTATGTTTACTCATCATCGTTACTTTTGTTCACTTTTCCAGACTTCCTGTACTTTTCTCACCGAACCGTACAGTAGCAATAGCCGTTTGGCTTCTTTTTCGTCTAAAGTTGTTTCTTCCATGATCATACGTGTACCCCGTTCCACCAGTTTTTGGTTCGTGAGTTGCATGTCCACCATTTTGTTTCCTTTCACCTTCCCCAGCTTAATCATGGCACCGGTGGTAATCATGTTCAGCACCAGCTTGGCACTGGTTCCTGATTTCATACGGGTGCTTCCGGTAACAAATTCGGGTCCTACCATTACCTCTATGGGAATATCCACGGCAGCAGCAAGGGCCGATCCAGGGTTGTTTGTAATGCATGCTGTCAGAAGACCCTCTTTCCGTGCACGGGTTACCCCGCCAACAACGTAAGGTGTTCTTCCCGAAGCGGCAATCCCCACGACGGTATCTTTGGCGGTAGGTTCAAAGGCAGCCATGTCTTCCCAGGATTGTTCCGGGTCATCTTCAGCTGATTCAACGGCTTTGCGAATAGCACTGTCACCACCGGCAATCAATCCGATAACCAAATCATAAGGAGCACCGAAAGTGGGCGGTATTTCGGAGGCATCCAGTATTCCCAACCGGCCACTGGTGCCGGCGCCGAGATAAAACAGACGTCCGCCGGTTTTGATTCTGTCCACCAGAGCAACTACCAGTTTTTCAATTTGCGGTATTTGTTCTTTTACGGCAGGAGGCACCAATGTGTCCTCCTGGTTAATCGTTTCCAGAATTTTTTTTACAGGCCAACAATCTATGTCTGAATATTTTGAAGAGGCTTCGGTAATATTTTTATTCTTATTCATGCTTTCGTCTGCTGAATGCAAGCCGCAATGGCAGCTTAATGATTTGCAAACATATTTAAAATAAGGGCTTATTCCCAATGGTTTAAAAGAACAATGAAGAAATTTAACAAAATTGACAGTTCAGGTTGGTAAGATTTTAACGAAAAGCAGGGGCAAAAGGATGAGTTTTGCAAAGGTCTCAGCTGGCGCGCGAATATTTCGCATGCTTTGGGTTCACATATTATTCATCGGTCATCCTTTCCCTCTTACACCATCTTGGGTGTTATCAGGAATTCGACCTGCTGTTTTGCCAAATCAAGTTCATTCCACTTGTCAGTTTCAAACCGGATGGCTGCTACCCCGGAAGTAGGCAGGTTATCGATCCTTTTGTTCTCCTCCAAAAACAGATTAACCAATTCGGTAAACGTTGGGTTGTGTCCC
>CAYYOW010000003.1:0-54062 GCA_964473395.1 uncultured Lentimicrobiaceae bacterium
TGTCATTTGAAGCTTACCAACTCCCGGATTGCCTATGTCAAGATTTGCCTTTGCCGAGAAGTACCTGCTAATTGAATATTTATAACCCAGATATGCCCGGGTTACTTCAAAGAGATTACGGTTCGTTCCGTTTGTAAAATTACTGTGATAATTGGTATAAATTTTCACAAATGGTTTTCCGGATGGCGTAAAAGCATCTCTTGTTTGGGAGTTTTGTCCAAACAGGTCGGCTATCAGTAGCAGTAAAATAATACTGGTGAATAATTTTTTCAAATTCTTTATTTTTTGTCCATTAATTATTGGCAAAAGAACACCTTCATTACCAGACCAAGGTTAATTAAATATTAAGTTTAGGTTATGAAATTATTAACACTACATATTTCCAGCTTGAGAATAAATTTCAGTAGCCCAATTAGTTAATGGGCAGGCTTATGAGGCCAGGTCTCCTGCTGGCAGATAAATTTAGTGCAATCATTTTTACAATTATAAACCACCGTATAAGTTAAGGGTACGCCGGATTATGGAGGTGTTTTTGTTAATTTCCGGTAAAGAGATTCTGCTTGTTATTTCGGTTTCCGAGACTGCCGGCCAGGTTGTTCTTTACGGCCTGACGGACTAAAATTATTTTGCCCTGACTACGAGAAATCTTGCTTTCCCATGGATATCTACTATAATCTCAGGAATATCAAAAATGTCTTTGTCAAAAAGAGAAGCTGTCTCCTCAGCATAATTTTCATTAATTTCAAAATAGAGTTTTCCATCTGGTTTCAGAGATCTCTCCGCGAAACGCATGATTTTCCGGTAAAACAGTAACGGATCATCATCTTCCACAAAAAGTGCCAGTGGCGGCTCGTATTTCAACACATTGTCAGCCATTTGCTCCTTTTCTTTTTGCAAAACATAAGGTGGGTTGCTCACAATGATATGGAATTTCTTTTCCAGTATGGTCAGACAAGTCTTCGTATCCAATATATTACATTGCCTGAAATCAACCGTCAGATTAAGGTTCCTTGCATTATTTTGGGCAAGGAGAAGCGCTTTATCAGAAATATCGATGGCCGTCACCCGGCTTCCCGAAAGAGTATTTTTCAACGCCAGCGCAATGCAACCACTGCCTGTTCCTACATCAAGAATGTCAACATCATCATCCCGGTTATCTTTAACAATGATATCCACGAGTTGCTCTGTCTCAGGCCGGGGAATAAGTACTTCGGACGACACATCCAGTTCCAGTCCGTAAAACTCTGCACTACCCACCACATATTGGATTGGTTCCGCTGTCAGCAACCGTTTGACGGCCTTGTTAATAATCAACATCTCCGACTCGGAGAGCCTTCTGTCAACCTCTATCAGCTGTATAGCCCGCGACAAACCGAAGTAATGCTGGATAAGCATATTCATCATGTTCTCAGCTTCGCGCTGTGGATAAAGTCCGACTATCCGGCTCACCATCTCTTTCCTGATGTCTGCCAGCTTATTTGATGCGTAATACATGTGGCAAAGATAACTACTCCGATCAATAGGACAGAGATCCCTAAAATTTTTATCATCAGTAGTCCACAGGAACACTCAATTTAACAACCAGAGTTCGATATAAGGTTTATCTCACAGAAAGCCAATAGCATTGCCATTAAAAAAAGCGGACAACAATTGTCCGCTTTCAAAAGAAATACTTTTTGCTTTTATTTTTCATTTTCCGGTTCGTCTCTCCCTGTAAGGTCTTCGTCAACCAGGATTCGACCACAATATTCACACACAATAATTTTTTTGTGCAGTTTGATATCCAGCTGGTGCTGAGGAGGAATCTTATTGAAGCAGCCACCACAGGCATCTCGCTCAATCCTCACAACAGCAAGCCCGTTGCGTGCATTTTTACGAATACGTTTATACGCAGTCAGCAACCTTTCTTCAATGAATTTCTCGTTCTCATGCGACTTTTTCACCAGTTCATCCTCCTCTTTTTCCGTTTCGGTAATGATGCCGGTGAGCTCAGATTTTTTGGCAGAAAGATCCTGCTGGCGCATCTCCAGCTTTTCGTTGGCCTCCTTCATATCCGTTTCAATACTCTCTATACGGAATTTAGATTCTTTAATTTTCTTCTCGGCAAGTTGTATCTCCAGATTCTGAAACTCAATCTCTTTAGTCAGAGAATCGTACTCACGGTTATTCCGCACATTCAATTGCTGCTCTGTATATTTCTTAATCAGGGCATTACTCTCTTTTATAGCTTCGTTTTTGTCTTTGATAAACTGCTCAAATTTATCCTTTTCCTCCTGAAAGTTAGCCCTTCTCGTTTCCAAACCAGCAATTTCGTCCTCCAGGTCTTCCACTTCGAGAGGAAGTTCACCTCTAACTATTTTTATTTTGTCAATTTGAGAGTCAATCTGCTGGAGATTAAATAATGCAGTCAGTTTCTGTTCAACACTTACTTCCTGACCTCCCGTTGTATTTTTACTTTTATTTGTCATAATACATTATGTTTCAACCATCTACAAAAATGAAACCGGATTTGTGTAATAATTTGAAATTTGGAGTGCAAAATTAGGAAATTTTTTGGTTAATAAATCAAATATTAAATCTTTAGTAAATTGTTCCGTTTCATAATGCCCGGCATCCACAAGTATCATTTGGTTTTGATAAAGGAAGAAATCATGGTATTTAAAATCGGACGAAACAAAAGCATCGGCACCGGAAGCAAAGGCTTTTCCCATAAGGAAGCTTCCGCTACCCCCACAGATGGCTACCTTTTTCACCTTTCTGTCCACAAGCAGCCCGTGCCGAAGTTGCTTTACTCCAAGTTTCTTTTTCACCTCAAGCAAGAAGTCGTGAGGTGGTACGGATGCAGGCAACTCCCCTATCATACCAGCTCCCACACCAACTCCGGAATTTTCCAGCGGATAAATATCGTAAGCCACCTCCTCATAAGGATGTATGGTGCGCATAGCCTTTAGAATGGTATCTATCAAATAATCAGGAGCAATAGATTCCAGCCGGACCTCTTTTTCAAAATGGATTTCGTCCTCCTTTCCCACGTACGGATGCGTCCCCTCCAGTGCTTTAAAACTTCCTTCGCCGTGGACACCAAAACTGCAATGGCTATATTGCCCGATATGCCCTGCTCCGGCATTCAGTATGGCATCACGAACAGCATCAGCATGACTCTCCGGAGTAAAAACCACCAGCTTTTTTAACTTCCCGGATGGAGCTAAAATACGGGTATTTACGAGCCCCAGCTGTTTTGCCAGGCGTCGATTCACCCCTTCGGCAACGTTATCCAGATTGGTATGTATAGCATAAACAGATATATCCTTTTTTATGGCTTTTATCACTAAATCTTCCACCATGTTGCCCCCATTCAAGCGTTTTAGCCCTTTAAATATCAGTGGATGGTGGGCAATTATCAACCCTGTTCCCGAGGTAATCGCCTCATCCAAAACTGCCGGGGTTATATCCAGCGTAATAAGAGCTTTTTTCACCTCTTTGTCCGGAGAGCCGATAAGCAAACCTGAATTATCATAAGGTTCCTGTAAACTTAATGGAGCTAATTGCTCCAGATAGCGAATTATTTCTTTTATCTTCATGTCTGTTTATGACTTATTTATAAAACTTTTTAGCGTAGTGACTGATGTTTTAATTTTTTTATAAATTTACACAAAATTAAAGAATTGTAAGGATCGTAAATTTTTATCTTCTTCATGCTGAAAATATTGTTATACCCATTCGCACTTTTGTATGGGCTGGTTATTAGTTTCAGACATTTACTATTTAATATCGGCATAATACCGTCCAGGTCTTATAATGTCCCGGTAATTGGTGTTGGTAATATTTCCATTGGCGGAACCGGAAAAACACCACACACAGAATATCTTGTCCGCCTGCTTCAAAAGGAATTTCGGACAGCTATCCTGAGCCGGGGTTATTTAAGGAAAAGCAAAGGCTTTGTTCTGGCAGATGAGACTTCATCTTTTAATGACATCGGCGACGAGCCCATGCAATATCTGCACAAATTCAGTCATCAGGTTCATGTAGCTGTGGACAAGGATAGATGCCGTGGTGTGGAAAAGCTTTTAGAGCTTGAAACAGCTCCCGAAGTTATCATTTTGGATGATGCTTTGCAACACCGGTTTATCAGATCAGGGCTAAACCTTTTGCTAACGGACTACCGCCAACTTTATGCCGACGACTTCCTCTTCCCATCCGGAAGACTTCGTGATTTGAAAACAGTAGCCAAAAGGGCAGACATTATCATTGTTACAAAAACCGAAAAAATTCTTTCACCTCTTGTAAAAAAGTTAATTGAAAAGAAACTGGCTCCTAAACCTCATCAAAAACTTTATTTCTCCTATTTGGAGTATGGTACACCCGTCAGCATACCTTCTTTGGAAAAGGTCAAAATCGAAAAGCAATACAGTTCTATTATCTTATTTACAGGAATTGCCAATTCCTATCCGCTCAAAGATAACCTTCGTTATCGTTGCCGCGAGCTGATAACCCTTGATTTTCCGGATCATCACAACTATACCAAAAAAGATATCCTGTTCATTAGAAAAACATGGGATGAGCAGTACTCCAGGCGCAAGCTGATGGTTACAACGGAAAAAGATGCCATGCGATTAATAAATTCTCCCTATCTTCGCCTGCTGAAAGACCTTCCCATTGTTTACTTACCTATTAAGGTAAAATTTCATGGGCAGGGTGAAAAAAAATTTAATAAGCAAATCATTAACTATGTTAGGGAAAATCAAAGAAACAGCGACATTCCTTCAGTCAAAAATAAGTGTTAAACCACGTATAGCTATTATATTAGGTTCCGGCCTGGGAGATCTGGCCAACGATATCGAAGTCAGTGAAAAAATATTATACTCCGATATTCCCAACTTCCCGGTTTCAACCATAAAAGGACACAAAGGGCAACTAATTTTCGGTACACTTAGCAACGTGGAAGTAGTTGCCATGCAGGGTCGTTTTCATTATTACGAAGGCTATTCCATGGCAGAAGTTACTTTCCCCATTCGTGTCTTCAAACAGCTTGGTATTGAGTACCTCTTTGTCTCCAACGCCAGTGGTGGTGTAAATCCGGATTTTGAAGTGGGAGATATCATGTTTATCACCGACCATATCAACCTCATGCCCAACCCATTGACTGGACAAAACATCGATGAAATGGGACCTCGTTTTGTAGATATGAGTGAAGCATATGACAAAAAATTACTAAGTAAGGCCACCCGTGTAGCACGCCATCAAGGTATTCGATACAAAACAGGCGTTTATGCCGGTACCACCGGCCCCACTTACGAAACGCCATCGGAATATTACTACATCCGCGGTTTGGGAGCTGATGCAGTAGGTATGTCAACGGTTCCGGAAGTTATTGTTGCACGTCATATGGATATGCCAGTCTTCGCCGTATCGGTTATTTCAGACCTTGGTGTGAAAGGAAAAATCATTGAAATATCTCACCAGGAGGTACTCGCTGCTGTGGAGCAGGTTACCCCGAAACTCATCACCATTATTAAGGATGTCATTAAAGGCTTGTAAATTTTAAGCTTGGAAAGGAAAAACATATATTTTGTTTCCGATTTCCATCTGGGAATCCCTGACCACGCCAGTAGTCTGAAAAGGGAGAAACTACTGGTAAAGTGGCTGGAGAATGTACGCTATGACGCAGCGGAGATTTTCCTTATGGGCGACGTGTTCGATTTTTGGTTTGAATATAAAACCGTTGTCCCCAAAGGCTTTGTCCGGCTGATGGGCAAACTGGCTGATATTACCGATGCCGGAATTCCCGTGCATCTTTTTCGCGGCAACCACGATCTGTGGGCTTTCGATTATCTTGAAGAAGAAATCGGAATAAAGCTTCACCGCAAACCGGTAATTCGCGAAATAATGGGAAAAACCTTTTACCTAGCACATGGCGACGGGCTTGGGTCTGGCGACAGGAGTTATAAATTTTTAAAATCTATTTTTGAGTTTCGTCCCAACCAAATTCTGTTTAGCTGGCTGCATCCCGACGTGGGCGCCTGGATGGGTAGCTATTTTTCGCGCCGCAGCCGGCTGGCAAAGATGAGCCTGGCTGGTAAAGAAGAGCCCTCTTTTAACAAAGAAGAGGAAATGCTGTTCAGCCACGCCAAAGATATGGCCGGTGAGTTTCCCGATGTGGATTATTTTGTTTTTGGACACCGCCACATGCCTGTTGCTACAAAAATTAACGACAAAGCAACACTGGTTATCCTTGGCGACTGGATTTCCCATTTTTCGTATTGCGTTTTCGACGGAAGAAACTTTCAACTCAAGCAGTTTAATCCCAGGCATTAGATGTCGTTCACGATTCCTTCCGAAGATCAGAAGACCAAGCTCATTTCTCTTTACAGCGCAAATAGCCCATTAACAGTTTTCCAGAGAATCTTAGAAATATATAGCACCAACTTCACCACTGAGACCACGAATCAGAATATCAGCCGGCGAGACAGAGAGATTTTTTTTATAAAAGGGAGTAACCCTCACAAATTTTGAATATTTTTGAACAATTGAAATCAAATCATAAAACCATGGAAATAAACTCACGCTTTATCAAACTTACCCTGATTCTGATTGCTGCGGGGATTTGGGTACTGGTTTTTCAAAATGCAGGAATTATTCCGCAGGTCACCCCTCAACGCATCACTGTGGATTCGGCACTAAACGTGACAGGCTCGGTGGATGTGGACAACACTGTCTTCATTAAAGGCTCGGTGGACGCCAACATAGAAAGCATTAACGGATACAACAAATTCTACAAAGATCCGCGGACGGGCGAATATTATGTACTTCCCGTAACAGATCCTTATCAATAGAGGAGTGAGCTCTCAGGGTTCACCTCTTTGAGAAAGACACCTTATACAAAGGGGCAAAGTAAGTGTATATTAAGCTTTTCTGTTTCCCATCTATTTCTCGTAAAAGTGCATCTCTAAAATGTAACGGTACACTTTTTCCGGCATCCAAAAGGCCATGTTTTTTTTTGCCCGGATACCTTTTCGAATAAAACTTGATGAAATTTCCAATTGTGGTGCATCGAAGAGCATGACTTTAGAATTTCCGGCATATTCTCCCAACGATGAGCCGGGACGGGGATAAACGTATAACTGGTATTGATGTAATATCTCACGGTAATTCTTCCATTTGTGGAAATGGCTGAAGATATCGGAGCCACATATCATAACAAACTCATGTTCAGGATATTTGTCAGATAGCCATGTCAAAGTATCGATGGTATAGGAAGGCCTGGGCATTTCAAATTCGATATCGGCAACTTTCAGGCTGGGTTGCTCCTCCACGGCAAGACGCACCAGCGTAAGGCGATGAATACCGGCAAGCAAGCTGGTTTTTTGCTTCAGCGGGTTTTGCGGAGAGACCACAAACCAGACCTCATCCAAATCGGTAAATTCGGCCATATAATTAGCCAAAATCAAATGTCCCGAATGAATGGGGTTGAATGAACCAAACAACAAACCGGTTTTTTTGTTCTGTTTCAAAGTGGTACCCTTTTTCTGATTAAACTAAGAAATCAGTTTACTTCTGCCTTTATTAGCATCTTACCTTTGCTAAGGTTTCGCAGGCAATGAATCAGCCCATCGCCAATGTTGTCGAAACCGACACTCCCCTGTATTTTTGTATGGTATTTTCCTGAAATAAACAGATGTTGCATTTCAAGGGAAACCTGTTCAAAGAAGTCATCATCCATTTGCTCACGCCATTCGGGTAGATTAAATCCCGAAATAATCTTATCATGGAATATCAGATCCAGAGGATCAATACCTGAAATATTTTTTGTTGAAAGACCTCCATACGATACCAGCTCCGCATCGTGTGGCATGGCGTTAAATATCTGACCGGACAAAGAGCCACCCACAGCATCAAAAGTCAGCCGAGCATCCAGTTTGTAGGCAAGTTTTTCCAGCTTTTGCTCAAACTGCGGTTCATTTTCCAGCAAAATATGTCTGGCTCCCTCCTTTTCAAGACGAACCACCGTTTCCTTTTTTCTTACAATATCAATCACTTCAATGTCCATATCACCAGCCATTTGCCGCACAAAAGCAGCCACCTGTCCCCCAGCTGCATTTTGAATGATAGTATGGTTATCACGTAGCAGCGCTATATCCAGCAACCCGCGAGCCGTAAATGGATTGATAGCAAAACAAGCCGCCTGATCCATATTCATTTCAGCATCCAAAATCACTAATTTATTTCGGCTTGAGATGACATATTCCGACCAACTGCCACAATTCTCTTCCTGGATGAAAAAACTCACCTTGCGGTCAATCAGATCTTCGGCTCCTTCGCCGGCTTCCACCACAATACCGGAGCCTTCAAATCCCGGAACGGTTGGAACCTTTTTCACAATATTGTAGCCTCCTATCAAAAAGGCGATATCAGAAGGATTGCAGGGAGCGGCATGCACTTTTATAAGCACCTCATCCTTTCCGGGTTGTGTAAGTGCACACTCCTCTACACGAAGACTTTGTAAGGCCCTGATAATATTTTTATTGTAAGCAGGTAAAACGACTTTCTTCATCTTTTTAGTTTTAGGTTAATGGTAGCTAAATCAGTCTTTTTCAATAAAATCGCTAACTATTTCGAGGGCTTCCTTACGGGATTTTTCCAAATTATCATTCACCAATACTTTGTCAAAATATTTTTCAAAAGTGAGTTCATAAGCGGCCCTTTCCAACCGCTGGCGAATACTCTCCTCACTTTCTGTGGAGCGGTGGCGAAGACGAGCTTCGAGAACAGCGATAGAAGGAGGTCTTACAAAAACGGCAAGGGCTTCATCACCATACAGCTTTTTAATGTTAATACCGCCTTTCACGTCCAGGTCGAAAGCAACCGAGTCGCCACGTTCTCTTATCTTTTCCACTTCATCGCGCAGAGAGCCATAGAACTGATTTTCATAAACCTCCTCCCACTCCACAAAAGCATTTTCCTTTATCTTCTGCCTGAACTCCTGAACACTGATAAAGTGGTAGTCCAGGCCATCCTTTTCTCCCGGCCGGGGCAAACGGCTGGTAGCCGAAACCGAAAAAGAGAGCCGCGGCAGGTGAGCTATGACATAGCGTATCAGTGTCGTTTTTCCTGAGCCTGAAGGTGCAGAGAAAATTATCAGCTTTCCTTTTTTATGATTTTCAGAACCCGTCATTACAAAATATTCAGCATTTGTTCTTTAATTTTCTCCAGTTCGTCCTTCATAAGAACAACAATCTTCTGCATGTCGGCATCATTGGATTTGGAACCGAGTGTGTTTATCTCACGTCCGATTTCCTGAAGAACAAAAGCAAGTTTTTTACCCACCGTATCTTCCGAATTCAACACCTCCAGAAAATAGTCGCAATGTTTTTTCAGGCGGATCTTCTCTTCGGTAACATCTAGTTTCTCCAGATAATAAATCATCTCCTGCTCAAGACGATTTTTATCATAATGAATATCGGTAATATTTTCGTTTAGGCTTTTAACAATACGCTCTTTTACCCTTTCCACACGTGCCTTTTCGTAAGGATCCACCTGAGCTAGAAGCTGCAAGATGGTGGAAATACGCTGCCTGAAATCTTTTTCGAGAACGCTCCCCTCATGGGTTCTGAACATCGTCACCTTATCCATAGCCTCCTTAACGGCTCCTATCAAAGCATGCCATCCATCCTCAGCGAACGTGTTCTCCTCTACTGTAAATACATCTGGAAAACGTGAAATCAGTGCAAGGAAGTCTTCGCTTTCATCACTTCCAATCTCTTTGGCAAACTCCTTCAGCTGGCTATAATAATGATGCGCTAATGCCTTATTAAGAACGGGGCCATCCGTTTTTTCAGATTGTTCCCTGGAAATAGAAAAGTCAATCTTTCCCCGCTGAAGCTGATCACGCAAAAGTGCTCTTAGTTCAATTTCTTTTTCCCGGAAAGATTGTGGAATACGCATGCTAATATCCAACTGTTTGCTGTTCAGCGTGCGTATCTCTACCATCAGCTTTAGATGTTGAATGTCGGCTACAGATTTTCCGTACCCGGTCATGGATTTAATCATACTTTAAAAATTTACCTGCAAAGATAAGCTAATATAGTAAACATTCTCATGCGAGCGGTTCACGATAAGGCAGGCGAAGGAACAAACCAATCAGATTGTTTGAAAATAATCTGGTTACAAATGAACAATCTTCCAAAAATAAACTAAATTTGCAGGAAAGGATGAAAAGGATTTACTTTATCGGTTTAATTGTTTTGCTCCCTGCCCTGCTGCAAGCAGCAAACATATTATCTTCTGATAGCTTACAACAATTACTGAACAAGACCCAGAGTAAAGCAAAGGTTCAACTTCTCATAAAACTTTCGGAACAAAACCGTGATAAGTCAGTTTACAACAGCAAGAAATACAACCAGGAAGCCTTTACCATTTCCAGAAAAAACGACTATAAGAACCTCATGGGACTGTCCAGCAAATCGATGGGCGTTAGTTATTTCTACTGGGGCGACATGAAAAATGCCTTTAGTTATTTCAAACAGGGTCTCTATTACTACAAGCAGAGTGGCAACAAAGAAGGACAATCTAACTGTTTGAACAACATTGGTCTTGTTTATGAAGGTTGGGCAAACTTTGACAGTGCCGCCTATTACTACAAAGCATCATATCTTATTGAAAAAGAACTGAACAACAAGGAAGGTGAGGCAACCTCACTCATCAATATGGGGAATATTGATTACTACAGAAAAGACTATTATGGAGCATTAACAGATTATTTTCAGGCGTTACAAAAATTTTTTGAAACCAATGACAAAAAAGGCATGGCCATGGCTTATAACAGCCTGGCCATTATCTATTCACAAACAGGCAATTACAAGAAAGCACTGAACTATACCGAGAAAGCAAGGGAGATTTATTTATCTATCGGGGATATCCGGAAGCTTTCCCGTGCCCTTAACAACATGGCGGATATTTACGGTGACTACTTAAAAGAATACAAGAAAGCCAAGATGCTTTACGAGAAAGCGTTAAAAATAAAAGAAGAACTTGGAGATAAAGAAGGTATTGCTTTAGTAAAAAGTAACTTGGGGGTACTATATGGCCATATGGGAAACCTTTCGCTAGCCCTAACATATTTTGATGAAAGCGGGAAAATTTATCGGGAAACCGGAGCTAAAACCGGACTAAGTATGGTTTATCAGAATAAAGGTAAAGCATTACAGAAAGCCGGTTTACATCGTCAAGCCCTTAAAGAATTTCTAAAAAGCCTCGCCATCTCCTCAAAAGTAGGGCTAAGAAGTTACACCATCAATAATTATCTGGGTATCTTTAAATGTTACGCAGCGTTGGGTGAATACAAAAACTTCAATAAGTATTACGACCTTTATGAGCAAAGCAGAGATACCATAAAAGGGGAACTGGAAAAAATCAAAATTGCCGAACTGGAAGCCCGCTTTAAAATTGACACTCTTCTCCAGCAAAGAAAACTTTTAAAGGAAGAAAGCAGACATAAAGAAGCCCAAATAAGACGTTATTATTTTCTCTCCATTGGGTTTTCCCTTATTGTTGTCATTCTGGCTTTTGTCCTATACAAAAGAGCAAAAAAAGAGTCGAAAAAATATGAGATGAAAGAGTGAGTTGTAAGTAAAACTTTTTTCGCTTTTATTTCGAATATATTCCTATCTTCATACCATAATAATTTTATCCTGTAGAACCTGTACAGAATGGACGAATCTGTTAGATTTCAGTTAATTTCAGACCCATGGAAATACTATGGGAAGATGCTTGTGGATATTGAATCGGCCAAAGAATATATCTATCTGGAAACTTTTAGGCTGGGAAACGATGTTATGGGTGAACGTTTTCGCGACAAGTTGACCAACGCTGCAAAAAAAGGCGTGGCTGTAAAACTACTCATCGATTACTGGGGTGCCGGAAGTATCCGCTCCGGTTTTTTCGATGACTTTATCGCTGCTGGCGGAGAAGTCAGATTTTTCAAAAAGATAAAATACAACTTTGATTTTTTTACAAGGAGCCACAGAAGAAATCACCGGAAATTACTTCTTATCGACGATAAAATAAGTTACATAGGCTCGTCAAACATTACCGGTTACAACCTGAACTGGCGCGAATCGCAGTTGCGTATGGAAAGCGACATCACACCGGTACTGAAAAAGTTATTTCTTCAGGATTATAAAATCTACAACCGGTACATTTTTAGCAAGTCCTATTACACCCGCCCTGTCAGACATGGGGATTTTGAAATTATCAGAGATGTTCCACTCATAACGCAGAAAAAAATTAACAATAAATTTATTCATTATATTAAACAAGCCGAAGAATCCATCGACATAGAAACCCCCTATTTCCTTCCGGGTTTTATGCTGCGCAAAAGTCTGGTGGATGCTGCTCAACGTGGGGTTAAAATAAATATATTTTTACCTAAAAAATCAGATGTAAATCTGGTGGACATCCTCCGCAACAAATATCTGGGACCTCTTTCAAAGAGAGGCATTAATTTCCTATTTTTTAGTTCCAATAACCTGCACGCTAAAATATTTCTTACCGACAATAAGATTTTCGGTATTGGCTCTGCCAATTTCGATTACCGAAGCTTTCGTTACATGTTCGAAATTATGCTTTTTGGCGACCAAACAGATATTGCAAAACAGGTTACCCGGCACGTAGAAGAAACCCGGAAATCTACCATACCATTTGTGTATGAACAGTGGAAAAACCGCCCTCCCATAGAGAAATTCTTTGAGTGGTTACTTCTTCCCTTCCGGCATCTTTTGTAATATTGCCAACATGTTCTAGACTGTACTAAGTAATACCCTGAAATTTTCTTTCGGTTTATAAAATTTCCTGAAATAAAGCTACCTTTGTCCCGCTGTAAAACAAGAAGAATAATTATTGCAATATGAAGCACAATTAATTAATAATTTAAAAATTATGGATATGTCGGAAAAACTCACTTCAAAGAGAGCTATAGAACTGGAGAATAAATATGGTGCACACAACTACCATCCGTTGCCGGTAGTTTTGGCCAAAGGAAAAGGCTCCCGTGTATGGGATGCAGAAGGTAAAGAGTATTTTGACTTTCTCTCAGCATATTCAGCTGTAAATCAAGGTCATTGCCACCCCAAAATTATCAAAGCACTCACAGATCAGGCACAAATATTAACCCTCACCTCAAGGGCTTTTTACAACGATACACTTGGCGTTTATGAAAAGTATATTACTGAATATTTTGGTTACGACAAAGTTCTTCCCATGAACTCGGGTGCCGAAGGTGATGAAACAGCGCTGAAACTCTGCCGCAAATGGGCCTACACAAAAAAGGGAATTCCTGAAAATGAAGCCAAAATTATCGTCTGTGCCAACAACTTCCACGGACGCACCATCACCATCATTTCTATGTCGACCGACCCTGAAGCCCGAAATGATTTTGGCCCTTATACCCCCGGGTTTATCACAATACCATACAACGACATTGAAGCCTTGGAAAAAGCGCTGGAAGATGCCCATGTTGCCGGGTTTCTTGTAGAACCCATCCAGGGAGAAGCCGGTGTAATGGTTCCCGATGAAGGCTATCTGAAAAAAGCTTACGATTTATGTAAGGCTAAGAATGTGTTATTTATTGCCGATGAAGTGCAGACAGGCATTGCACGCACCGGGAAGCTGTTGGCCTGCGACCACGAAGGTGTTCGTCCGGATGTACTCATCCTTGGAAAAGCCCTTTCAGGTGGTGTTTACCCCATCTCTGCCGTTCTGGCCGACGACGACATCATGCTGACCATCAAGCCAGGGGAACACGGCTCAACTTTTGGCGGAAATCCAGTCGCAGCACGGGTAGCTGTTGCTGCTCTTGAAGTTGTTAAGGACGAAAAACTGGCAGAAAGAGCAGAAAGACTTGGCAAAATCTTCCGTGATAAAATGAGAGATATTTCATCTGATATGATTGAAACAGTACGCGGAAAAGGCTTGTTAAACGCGATAATCATTCGTCCCAAAAATAACAAAACAGCCTGGGACGTATGCCTGAAAATGGCCGATAATGGTCTGCTTGCAAAACCTACCCACGACCACATCATTCGTTTTGCACCACCGCTTGTTATCACCGATGAGGAACTTATGCAGGCAGTGGAAATCATTAAAAAGTCCCTTCTATCTTTCGAATAAGTTTAACTTACAGAGATCAAAAAAAGAGCCATATTTTCAATATGGCTCTTTTTTAATACCGCAAAAGCACAAAAGAAAAAGCTCCGATCATTCTGATCGGAGCTTTTCAACATTAACCTAAAACCCTCAGAAAGAGGGATAACCCAAAAAATTAACCTGCAATTAAGCTATGTTTCAAACTTAAATTACTCCGCAAATATAAACACTATTTTAATATAATCTAAATAAATTTAACATTTTTTTTGAAGAAATTACCACAGCAGCAATAACTCATTGAGAATATACTATTTTCATTGTTAAATATTCACCGGTATCGCCCGTTGAAACATATATGCAATTCTATGGATGAGATACCGTTAGGTTAATTATTACATTTGTAGAAAATAATTATCATCTTAAAACTTATACCATGAAAATAAAAAAGTATTTCTTCCTGATGCTATTTGCCCTTCTTGGTTTAACCTCTGTAGCACAAGTCGTCAACCCCACATTGAAAACCGCTAAAGACAATTGGACTGCCTATGGATTTGAAAACGGAAAACAGATACTTAACCAACCATCTGTTGCGGGTACCCCATACCTGAACAAACATTTTCAGGATGGTAAACCCATTAGCAAATTCAATCAGAAGTTCCCCATTATACCATTACGCTATAATATATATACTGACAATATTGAATACCGATCACCTAACAACAAAGTGTATGCATTGGAAAACCATAATAAACTTAAAGCTTACAAAATTGGAGATACCACTTTCATATATACGCCTTATTATAGAAACAAAAATAAACTTACATCAGGCTATTTTCAGGTTCTTGTCCATGGAAAAACCAAGGGGCTCATAAAATATACGATTTATTTACTGCAAGCACAACCCCTTCGCCCGTATAAGCCTGCCGAGCCCGAACGCTTTTCTAAAAAGATTAAGAGTTTTTATGTAAAAGTCGGTGATGATGCTGCCGTTCCTGCCTCCAGAGAAAAAAATATCCTGCAACTTTTCCCCAAGCAAAAAAGTCAGCTTAGCCGATACATTAAAAAAGAAAGGATTCATATTCGCAAGCAAGCTGAATTTGTGAAGCTTATCAATTATATCAACACTTTAACAAACACAACAACTAACACAAATAAACAATAGCTCTTTCTATTTATAAAGAGCAGGCTGTTTAAAATTTGAAAGCTATTTTCAGATTCACCCTGCGAGTGGTGAGATAGTTGGGAATGGCAAACGAATGATTATAAATGTCCTTAATCCAGGTGTAAGAGACCGTGTTATAGGTCTGGAACAGGTTAAAGACTTCCAGGCTAATCCACATGGAATTAATGACTTTGTGTGAAATACGATTTATATTCTTGTCCAGTGGATTCCATGAAAAGCCTATGTCCACACGGCGGTATGGTGGCATGCGCAGTGTTTGTTGATATGGCTGCGACTGAGTGGGACCAAAAGGCAACCCTGTCCCATACAGCAACCGTAAGTGTACTTTAAACTGTTTGTGATGCGGAATGTAATCCTGAAAAAAGATAGTGAAATTCATCCGCCGGTCGGTAGGCCGTGGAATGAAACCCGGCTCCACTTTTACGCTGTCCACCGCCGAACCTGATTCTCCTGCCGGAAGCTTCTCCCCTGCCAGGTTGTAATAATCATAATAAAAATCACCCATAACATCCTGTGCTGTTTTCATAAACGACAAGGTTATCCAACTATCAATTCCCTTCACAAACTCGCCAAACAATTTAAAATCGATGCCTGTTGCATATCCTTTGGCTGTCAGGTTAGCATAATAGCGAATGCGTATATTGTCCACTTCGTAAGGGATAAGGTTGTCCAGCTTTTTATAATAAGCCTCGGTGGTAAAGATAAACGGACGATTCCCCATTTGAAAATGGTAATCGCCTCCCAGAATAAAATGAATAGAACGCTGGGATTTGATGTTTGGATTCAGGCTGCCATCCATATTACGCATTTCGCGGTAAAAAGGTGGCTGATAATACACCCCCGAAGCAAAGCGAAAAACGAGGTTTGGGTTGGAAAAAGGCTTGTAGGCGAGGCTTACCCGCGGACTTACCAGAAATTCGTTAGCATAGCTCCACCAATAAAGCCGTACACCGGCAGTTAGAGAAAGCCGGCTTTTGTTTTTCAGTAGAAAATTCCACCGGTCGGATCCATAAGCCGAAACACGATGAATATTCAGTATGTTGTGGGCATGAGCAAAATAGTATAAATCCAAGTTGCTACGCGAAGGGAATGGATTCCCGGGCTTATCCACCGGATTGGGTAATGAATAACCCGCCGAATCAATCATCTCCCACTCATGAAGCACATCATCCACCTGCTGAAACTGATAGCGCACTCCCCACCGCAACAGGTTATCGTTGTAAATCATGGAACCTTTATGGGCAAACGAAAACACATGTGCATCGAAATAGTTCCGGGCATGTTCGAGATAAGTGCCTACACCCAGTGTCTGCACAGCCTCACCCCGCCCTCTCTTCTGCTCCCTGTTCCCCACTTGTCCTATCCAGTATTGACCTTGTACGTCGTAGGTCTCCGACTCTTTCGTCTGAAAACCGGAGAAGATAAATCGCAGCCGGGTATTGCTGTTCGGATGGTAATTAAAAGTAAGCCCCGATTGAAACATATTATATTTATCCACTTCCCTTCCATCAAAATAGACAGTAAACCGCAGGGTCTGCTGCACAGTCCCGAAGTCGGTCTGCCGGTCGGTGGGTACCACTTTGTATTTATTCAGCGAAAAGTAGGTCAACAGCGAAATATCCCACTTTCTATTCAGCTTGTAAGTGAAAAGCCCCTGAAAATCAGTAAAATTCGGTTGATAGTTACCTTTGGTCTCAAGGCTCCCCAAAAGATAACGGTTGGTTTTGTAGCGTGCGCCCAAAAGATATGTAAACCGCTTATTTTTGCTAACACCTCCCATGTTCAGACCGGCACCAAGCATACTCAGCGAGACACCACCGCCAAACTGCACCGGCTTTCGGTAGCGGATATCCAGTACCGACGACATCTTACCGCCGTACTGCACACCAAAACCACCTGCCGAAAACAGAATACCAGAAACAAGCGCAGGATTGATGAAACTCAACCCCTCCTCTTGTCCGTTATTCACCAGAAAAGGCCGGTAAATTTCGATACCATTTACATACACCAGATTTTCATCATAATTTCCACCCCGTACCGAATACTGCGAACTTAATTCGTTGTTTGATGAAACACCAGGCAAAGTCTTTATCAAGCTCTCCACGCCTCCCGATACCGTGGGGGCAATAAGGGCATCGCGTGGATTTAGCCGTACTATATTTTCAGTTCGCAGTTGCTCGTCACGCACTTCAAAACCGGGCAGGTTTGTCGTTAACCTACGGAGGCGGAAATGCAATGTTTTTGTTTCGCCCGGTGCAAGCCTCAGCACAGTATCCTGCCGCCTGTAACCGATATAAGAAATAGACAAATGAAAAGCCTTGTTAGCCGGAACCTTAATGCTAAAAGAGCCTTTCTGCCCGGTTGTAATGCCCAGCTTAGTCCCTACCAGTTGCACATTGACCAATCCGGCAGGTTTTCCTTTCTCGTTTGTTACCACTCCCTTCACCATCGCCGTTTGCGACAACAAAACCGTTGGAAAAGCAGTCAGCAGCAACAAGGCCAAAGCGAAAAAGAGGAAACCGGGTCTTTGTATCAATTCAATTTGTTTTAAAGAAAACTTTTAAAAGGCAAATTTATTATTTATCCTGTATCATTTCGTGAATTGCATGGCTTTTGTCCCAGCTGGTGGATTTTGTTTAATCACCCCTGAAGCAAAGTTTCGAACTCAGGTTAATATGGTTTGCAGCACGAAATTCAGGTTATGTATCACATACTAAAAAACTTTCAATTAAATGTTAAATTTTTCACAGAAAACGATAATTCTTCCAAAATCATTATACCTTTGCGCCTTTATTTATTGAAATAATAAAAGAGCTATGGATTATTTAATGGCCTTAATAACAAAAGGTTACTTCATTCTCTTTCTGGTTATCGGATTGGGAATAACAGTAGGGAAAATCAACTTTAGAGGTGTAAAATTTGATTTGTCTGCGGTAATTTTCGTTGCATTATTTTTCGGATACCTCTATAACCTTTATCACATCCGTTTTGTCCTCCCTCCCATTATCCAGGATGTGGGGCTGGTGTTATTCATCTACACCATTGGCATGCAGGCCGGACCTTCGTTTTTCAGTGCTTTCAAAGAGCAGGGGATCAAACTTATGACGCTGGCGGCGATTATTGTGATAACCGGTGCCATTATAGCCGTTCTTATCTCCTATACCGCAGGTGTGGATATGCCCCTAATGACCGGATTGTTTACGGGCGCTTTAACTTCAACACCCGGGCTGGCAGCTGCTATCGAGGCTTCCGGATCGCCACTAGCCTCTATAGGCTATGGAGTCGCCTATCCTTTTGGGGTACTCGGCGTTATTTTGTTTATCAAAATCAGTCCGAAGATCTTCAGGGTTAATATAAAAAAGGAAGAGGAGAAATTCAGGCTTCAAACACACTCTTCCATACCGGCCATTACACATAAGACTTTTATCGTGACTAATGAAAACATTGATGGGAAAAGCCTTAAGCAACTCAATGTTCAGCCTATGACAAAAGCCAACATATCACGTATCATGCGTAAAAATGGTGAGCTTATCATTCCTGCCCCGGAAGTAGTACTTTATGTGGGGGATATGGTGAAAGCAGTTGGGACGGAAAAAGCGCTTCGTTGTGTGGAAGTTCTCATTGGGAAACCTACCAAAAAGGTGATACCCCAAAGCGGAAACCTCGAGATCAAATGGTATGTGGTGAGTAATGAGCATGTTGTTAACAAAAGCCTCGCCGAATTGAACCTAATGGAAAATTATCACGCTACTGTAACCCGTATCCGGCGTTCGGGTATCGAGTTGACGCCACAACCTTCTACAAGACTTCGCTATGGCGATAAGATTTTGGTTTCGGTCTATAAAGGAAATGCCCCGCAGCTGGCCGCTTTGCTGGGGGATAGTCTCAGGCATATTTCAGAAACCAGTTTTTTACCGGTGGCCGTAGGCATTGTTTTGGGAATTTTGCTGGGAACCGTGGAATTTCCGTTGGGGAGCCTGCATTTTAAGCTGGGACTTACCGGGGGTGTGTTGATCACTTCGCTGCTTCTAAGCTGGAAAGGGAAGACGGGTCCTATAGTCTGGAATCTTGCAGGTCCCGCCAACCAGTTGTTGCGACAGATGGGGTTGCTGTTGTTTCTAACTCCGGTAGGCATCCGGGCCGGCGAACACCTTACTGCCGCGCTGGCCCAGCATGGTTTCAGCCTGTTCGGTTATGGCATGCTGATTACCCTTGTGCCCATGTTTGTTGCCACACTCATTGGAAAATCGGTTCTGAAAATCAATTTTTTATCGCTCATGGGGGCACTCACCGGAGGAATGACTTCAACGCCGGGGTTAAGTGCTGCCGAATCGATGACGGAAACAGAAACTCCACAGTTAGCTTACGCCGCCGTCTATCCTTTTTCTCTCGTACTGGTGATTATCGTAGCGGAGATTATGTCGGCTTTGGCGTAAAGTAAGTGAAACAAAAAGTCAATGTATCGGTCTATGCGCATCCCACTTTGTAAAATACTCCCCGTTTTTCGTGCACCGAAAGGATCTTTTTCTCATCTTCCAGGACATCAAGGTACTTGTTGACCTCATTGATGTGAAGTCCGAGAATTTTATGAAGGTCTTCCAGCGTGCAGGGGCGGCGTTTGATAGTTTCCAGAATAGCCGATTCCATATCATCGCGGTATGCAATAATTTTTTTGCGGTCAGGAGCAGCCGCGATGATTTTCACCTGTGGTAAATCCCAGAAATCCACAATCTCCTGCAGCTCTTTCCGGGTGGCTGCCCTGATATTCTTCACCGCTCCAGGCCGGTCCAGCGTATTCAACTGAATTTCATTAGGCTGAATTTTCAAAAATGCCTCTTTGAGCGCTTGTAGGTTTTCCCGGGTGTCGTTCAAGTCGGGAATAATCAGCACTTCCAGCCAGATTTGACCACTGTATTCATTCCTGAAATCCACCAGACCTTTTATATACCCGGTAATATCCAGCTTATGCCCAGGGCGGTTGATTCTGCGAAAAGCAAGTTTTTCGGCGGCGTCAAGCGATGGCAGTACCACATTGGCTTCCAAAAGTTCCACACGGACAGTTTTGTCATAGAACAGCGTCCCATTGGTGAGAACAGCCACCGGTACCTTACTGCTTGTCTTGATAAAATGTAGTACCTCTCCGATACGGCTATTCAGGGTAGGTTCGCCCGATCCGGAGAATGTAAAATAATCGGGGGCCGGATTATGCTTAAGATAATGTGTAATCTCATTAACAACCTCATCATAAGAGACATACTCGTCACGATCGGTAGTCAAGTCTGTTGTTCGTCCACATTCGCAGTAAACACAGTTGAGTGAACAGACTTTGTGAGGAACCAAATCGATGCCCAGCGACATACCCAGTCTCCGCGAAGGTACAGGTCCAAAAAGATATTTATACATAGTTGAAAGTGTCTAAATCAGAATTAAAATATTGTTTAACAAAAAATTCTACGGACGAAAAACTATAGTTTACAAAATTATACCTTTTGGGATAATGTACCACTCCTTCACGTTAAAATTACCGCAAATCGCAGATATTTAGTTCTGAAAATCATACAGCTTTATCTGTTATTCCTAAACTTGTGGATAGCCTTTTCCTTCTTCAGCTTCACCGAAAACGCTGTGGTTAGAAAAGAGGTGAAGAACCCCAGGCCACCGTTGCTGATGTTACCGTCCACATTGGCAGGAGGTCCGCTAAACAACGGATTCTTATCACCGACCTCATCCTGCAAAGAAGTAAGATAATCATAATACTCTTTTGTAATATTGGATGCCATCAGCGTGTAATGGTCGCCAATCTCCAGTACCCGCCCGTTGAGGACCTGCACAACAGCACCGTAAACATACCGCCCGTCGAAAAATATATCTTTTCTTACAGCTTTTTGTAGAATGCTATCTGTCACAATCTTACCATTCACCCGGCTATTAAAAAGATAATAGTCTTTGCCCGGTTTGTCCTGTCCGAAATAGCGAATCAGCCATTTTTTAAAATCAGGAGCGTATGCAATTTCCAATGAATCAATACGGATACGCAATAGAGGCACTACCGTTTGACTTTCGTAAATATCGTGGTTCCCAATTGGATTTGGCAATACAATTTTCAGTTTAAAAGTGTCGGAAACAATAAGATGGAAAGAGGTATCTGACAGAAAGTAAACTCCCGGTAACGTTGAAGACTCAGCCAACTGCCACTGCCTTGTTTTGTGGCTTACCATAACCTGCGCATGGCTTACCGGCGGCGGTGGTTCATTGGAAAAATAGCCACTGGTTTTTGTAAGCCGTACCCATGAAACAGAATCGTTGCCAAACAAATAGCCTTCCACCACCAGTTTTATGTTACCGGATTTTAGTGGGATGTCCACCCGTTTAGTACATGACAATAGCAATGCGCCGGCAACCAGCATAAACATAATATTTTGGAGCAGTTTTTTCATGTCAAAATTTAAAATTATAGGCTACGGTTGGCACGACACCAAACAGGTAAGTCATTTCGGCATAAGTTGTATTGGGAACCTCCGGGTCGTTCTGAAAGTTGATGACCCATGGATTTTTGCGGTTATAGGCATTGTAAATAGAGAAGTTAAGCTGGTTATGCCACTTCTTTGGTTTTTTGTTTTGCAAATCCCATATCAATGCCAAATCCAACCGATGATAATCAGCCATGCGGTAGCTATTTCGTCTCGAATAAACAGGCACAATGGTATGGCTGTATTGAAAACGGCTCACCGGGAAAGTTACCGGCTGTCCGGTGAGATAAACCCAGCTCATGCTGAGCCGAAGAGCCTTGTTGAGCCGATAGCTTAAAGTTAATGAGAAGTCATTGGGCCTGTCATAAGATGAAGGATAAACCTCACCGTTATTTATTCCAGGAATCACACGCAGGCTGCGCGAATAGGTATAGCTCGCCCATCCAGTGAGTTTGCCTGAGGTCTTCTTCAGCATCAATTCGAGACCATAACTGTACCCGCGTCCTGTCCGCAATTCACCATCGAGGTATTTATTCAGCAGCAAATTGGCATGGTCTTTAAAATCAACGGCATTATGTATCCATTTGTAATACAGCTCTGCGGAAAAGGAGAATATACCCTGTTTGAAATCATGGTAATAACCGGTGGCTACCTGATCGCCCACCTGTGGTTTAATATTGGGATTGGCAGGAAACCATATATCCATGGGGTTTCCGGCTGTGGAATTCTGTGCCTGTTGTACGTACTGATAATTCCGTGAATAGCTGGCTTTTATAGAGGAATTGTTATTCATGCGAAAGACAACCCCAATACGGGGCTCTATGCCAAAATAGGTATTGAAAATCTTTTTGGAATCATAAGCTGTGGAATCGGTAACCCTAAACTGCCGGTCGTAATGGTAGATTGTGGCCGGGCCCAGGTTATTGAAAATAGAAATACGGAGACCGTACTTTAAAGTAACCTTTCCAATTTTCTGCTCGTTACTGACATAAACAGCACTTTCGAGAGCATGGTTATCGGGAAGCTGGTATTCATTAATCACAGCTTCCTTTCCAGTACCGGTGATCTTTCCGGGAAAGAAATCATGATAAATCACGGAGAACCCAAAATTCAGCTTATTATTTGGATTGATAAACCAGTCAAAGTTATCTTTCAAAGTAAAATCGGTCAGCGCTGACTCCCACACAAATGCTCTTGGGTTATCCGCTGCAAGCCCCAGATTGTAATTAAACCGGCTACCATTTATTGAGATATTAGAGAAAAGTTTTTCATTATAAATATGGTTCCACCGAAAAGTGCCGGTGGCGTTACCCCAATTCATCCCAAAGAAATTGTTTTTGAACACATCTTTTCCGAAATAGCCGGAAAGATAAAAATGGTTGTTGGTGTTCAGAGAAAAGTTCAGTTTTGTATTCAAATCATAGAAATAGAGTCTGTTTTGCCGCAGCTTGTCGTCGTGCGAAAGTTTTAGGAACAAATCTGCATAGGTACGCCGACCACTAATCATAAATGATGCTTTGTCTTTCACTAAGGGGCCTTCAAACATTACTCTACTGGCAATCAAGCCGATGCCACCATACCCATGAAAAGTCTTGTTGTTACCCTCTTTCATGCGCACCTCCACAAGCGAGGAAAGTCTGCCGCCGTAAGCTGCCGGCATATCGCCTTTGTAAAGCTTAACGCTTTGCAACGCATCGGGATTGAAAACCGAAAAGAAGCCCATGAGGTGGCCGGCATTATATACCGTGGCTCCATCAAGTAAAATCAGGTTTTGGTCGGGACTACCACCACGGACGCTCATTCCGGAGGAGCCTTCGGCTACGAATTTCACCCCTGGAAGCAACTGCAAAGCTTTGACCAAATCAACTTCTCCCATGAAAGAAGGGATCTCCGCAATATTTCGTATACTCATTTTGGTTACCGACATTTGCGGCAACCGTATGTTTTCGTGAGTAGATTCCGATTTTATTTCTACCTCCTGAAGTCGGCTGGAGAAGACTGTGAGGTTCCTGCTTATCACGGTATCGTGAAAGAGGCCAATAGCTACTGTCTGGCTTTGGTAGCCTACAAACGAATAGATAAGGTGATAATTCCCTTTTGGTAAAGTGAGTGAATAAAATCCGTAACTGTTGGACACACTTCCCGTTTTCAGCTCCTGTACAAAAATGGTAGCACCTGGCAATAACTCGCCACTGTTATTATCCCTGAGATGGCCACTAATGGTATAATGCCCCTCTTTTTGGGCTTTGAGGCAGCCTGGCGGAGCCAGAAAAAAAACTGCCAGCAAGAGAAGGGGGAACTGTTTTAAAAGGAGTGTCTTGCTCATATTTTATCAAAAGGATTTGCCCTGATTTTATGCAAAGATAGCCAAAGCCGGAAACATAATGTGGCAGGGAAAGGCTGATAGCATATTCCTTCCGTGGGCAACAACCATTTTCCTATTTTTGCAAAAAAAATTCTCCTATATAACCAAGATACGAATGAAAATCAGCGGTTTTACTTATGTTAGAAACGGGATTAAGCTGGGCTACCCGTTCATCCCTTCAATTTTGTCACTGTTGCCTGCTGTGGATGAGCTGGTGGTGGTGGTAGGCGATTCGGACGATGGCACTCGTAAAGCCATCGAAGCTTTGAAAAATAAAAAAATCCGTATTATCGACTCTGTGTGGGACATGAACCTGCGCAAAGGAGGGAAAGTTTTTGCGCAGCAGACCAACCTGGGGCTGACAGAAATTACCGGTGACTGGGCTGTTCATTTGCAGGTTGACGAAATACTTCACGAAACAGCACCTGCCCGCCTGCGCAAATACATCGAAAAGGCCGCCGGACGTAAGGACGTGGATGGCCTTTTGATGCCCTTTCTACATTTCTGGGGCGATTTCAACCATATCCGAAACACCCGCAGGACACACCGCTACGAGATAAGAGCCTTCAAAAATATCCCGGGCATTTATGCGTATCACGATTCGCAGGGATTCAGAAAATATAGCTCTCTTAAAAACTATCTGGCTGGTGAAAAAGGTAAAAAATTAACTGTTCTCAAAACCGATGTCACAGTATTTCATTATTCATACGCCCGCAATCCGGGTCTTTTGAACAGTAAAATGCGCTCTTTTTCACGTTTCTGGCACAACGACCAGTGGATGAAAGAAAATATCAATGATAAGCCATTCGATTTCAACGAAGTGGATAAACTGGAACACTTTAGCGGTGAACATCCAAAGTACATGAAAGAGACTATTGCCGGCCAGGACTGGGGGTTCAACTACAACCCATCAAAGTCAAACATGAAGCCTAAAGACAAGCTCCTCTATTTTGTTGAAAAGAAATTTGGCCGCAGGATGTTTGAGTACAGGAACTACATCCCCGCATCGCCAAAAAGATAATGTAAGCTGATATACCACAAGACTAATCAATAGCCTCAAGTACAACTACTTCATCACTGTAAACTGTCTCTGCCTGATTACGCATGTTGTAAGCAGACGACATAACCTGACCATAAGCACCGGTAGAGTAAATAGCAAGAATATCACCTCTTTCGGTTTCGGGAAGCATCACCCTTTTGGCAAAGACATCCGATGACTCGCATACAGGTCCGGCCACTTCGTAAACTGTTGTCTTTTCACCCTGCCGGCTCAGATTTTCAATTTTATGGACAGCACCATACAGGGCCGGACGAAGCAGGTCGGTCATAGAGGCATCAATTATAACGAATCTTTTTTCTTCACCGGCTTTGGTAAATAACACCTGTGATAATAATATTCCAGACTGCCCCACCAGCGAACGTCCGGGCTCAAAATGCAATTGCTGACCGGGTTTAAGGTGTAAATAACGGTGAAAAGTTTCAAAATAAGCACCAAAGTCTGGGATTCTACCACCAACCGGATTTTCATAGTTGATACCCAGTCCACCGCCAACATTCAAATGAGGAAGCTGTATGCCTTTGCCTTCCAAAACATCCTGAATCTCATTTACACGGTAACAAAGTTTTTGAAATACGGTCATGTCTGTGATTTGTGACCCTATGTGGAAATGCAACCCCAGCCAGTCGATATTTCTAAAATCATTATGGCGGATTAGAAAATTTTGTAACTCCTTCACGGGCATGCCAAATTTATTTTCCGCTTTGCCTGTGGAAATTTTCTCGTGGGTATGCGCATCCATATCCGGATTCAGGCGTAAAAATATACCGGCTCTACGGTCTTTTTCCCTTGCCAGATGATTAATCACTTCCACCTCCTGCAACGACTCGCAGTTAAAAGCAAAAATACCAGCTTCCAGTGCAAACTTTATCTCGCTATCCGTTTTCCCCACACCGGCAAACACTATATCCTTAGGATGAAAACCGCTTTCCAATGCCGTTTTCACCTCATTTCCACTCACACAGTCTGCCCCCAGACCCTGTCGATTAATTGTTTGCAGTATTTTTCTGTTATGGTTGGCTTTCACAGCATAGTGAAGGAGGGATCCATACCGGGAGGCAGCCGCTGTAGCACATTCCAGTGTCTCAGCCAGCAAATCCATGTCATAAAAATAAACCGGTGTCTCCCGGTCATTCAGCAAGTGCACTAATTCTATCTTCTTCATTTTCAGTAAATTCATTATGAAACAGCCGACTATTTAAAGCTCTGAGCGTTCTTATCTTGTCTTCCGTATTTACCAGTAGCGAAAAGTTATACGGACTGGCACCGTATGAGATCATGCGTATGGGGATATCTCCGAGCGCATCAAAAAGCTGCCGGGCATAACCAGGTTCATGTGCATGGATGAGGCCTACCACGCCCACAAGCGTTTTGCCATCCTCTACTTCTACTTTGCCAAACTGCCGGAGTTCGGAAATAATCTCCGGTAAATACTTCCGGTTGTCGATGGTGATGGAAACGGCTACTTCAGAGGTGGTCACCATGTCGATGGACGTTTTAAAATCCTCAAACACTTCAAAGACCTTTCGCATAAAGCCATAAGCCAACAACATCCGGCTCGACTTTATTCTAATAGCAATAATACCATCACGGGCAGCCACCGCTTTAAAGCCTCTTCCATCCTGACTGGCTGTGATTCTTGTTCCGGGGTCTTCCGGGTGCATGGTATTTTTCAGCAAAACCGGGATGTTGGCTTTCTGAGCGGGTAAAATGGTCAGTGGATGCAGAATTTTCGCACCAAAATAAGCCAGCTCAGCCGCTTCATCAAATCGAAGATGCCGGACAGGGCGGGTATTTTCCACTATACGCGGATCGTTATTTTGTATCCCATCAATGTCCGTCCAAATCTGGATTTCTGTTGCCCCCATGGCTGCACCAAACAGCGAAGCTGAATAGTCACTTCCGCCACGACCCAGGTTATCTGTTTCACCCCATACATTTCGGCACACAAATCCTTGCGTTATAAACACCTGTGTTTCAGGATGTCTTTTAAATTCTATCCATAGTAGTTTTTCTATTTCGTTCATTACAGGCTCGTGGTCGTCATCCAACGGAAGAAGCGTAGTGGCGTCGAGCAGCATAGTCCGGAGACCTTGTTTTAAAAGCAACTGGTGAAATAAGAAAGTTGAAAGTTTCTCTCCATAAGAAAGGATTTCCTTTTCGGCTCTTGCCAGAGGAAGTTGCGTCAACCTTTTGGTGATACTGTTAAAGATGATATCCACATAAAACATTGCCACGGCGGCGTCCTTTCCAAGCAGTTGCAGCACGGTCAAATCATAATGCTTTTTCAGGTTGCCAGCTGATTTTAGGGCAGCTTCTATTCTCCCCTCCACAGCATCGGCGACCATCCCCGTCAGTTTGTCGGTGGTTCCGCCCATAGCAGAAAGAACAACAAACACAGCTCTTTCGCCGCTAATAATTTCTGCGATTTTCTTCATCTTTTCGGCCGAGCCAACCGACGTGCCGCCAAACTTTAAAACTTTCATCTTCTCGAACTTTTAAACATAAAAAAACCCGATCATTTTTATGACCGGGCTTGTATTTATTTTTTATTCCTTAAAGAATATCCATTAAAATAACAATCGTCGGTCGTGGTTTCCCCTCCGTTTCAACTGTTTATTCTGTTTAATGGTATTCAACATTTCGTTCTTATTTATGCCGCAAATGTAGAAAATATTTTTACCTGACAAGCTTTTGTCGATTTTTTTTTCAAAATAGCCAACATTTATCCCGAAAAGATAATCAATACTCAACTACAAATTCTCTGTTCATTACCCATCTGTCATTCATCATTCCCAAATACTTTCTCTCCCTGAACAAAAACGAACAATGGCTTTGCATGAGGGATTTCCATTTCCGGACACCGCATAATGTCACGGTCGAGCATTACAAAATCAGCAAATTTGCCAGGCTCGATGCTGCCTTTAATCTTCTCATCAAAACTTCCCTTTGCCGGCCAGATGGTTATGGAACGGAGCGCACTTTTTCTTGAAATAGCATTTTCTGTTTGAAAACCACCCGGAGGCCAACCTTTCAGGTCTTTCCGGCTAACGGCTGCATAAAATGTTTTTATGGGACTGATACCCTCAATGGGAAAATCAGTTCCGTTCACCTCCCAGCCGTTCTGCTCCAGCAGTTGTTTGTAAGCGTAAGCCGTTTTCAGGCGCTTGGCTCCCAGCCGTTCGCCGGCCCAATACATATCCGAAGTGCAATGTGTGGACTGGATGGAGGGGATAATATTGTAATCACCGAAGTAATGAAAATCGTCGGGAGAAATTACCTGCGCATGTTCAATACGCCAGCGCCGATTGTTTTTTCCCTTCAGAAAGCGGGCATAAATTTTCAACATAATACGGTTTCCCGAGTCACCAATAGCATGTGTGTTCACCTGGAAACCGGCAGCATACGCCTTTCGGCAGATGGTGTCATAATAAGGTAGTGGGTGCAACCGGAGACCATAATGACCTGGCATATCGCTGTAAGGTTTCAGCAGCAACGCTCCACGCGAACCCAGTGCCCCGTCGATATACAATTTCACGGCACTTACCGTAAGCCGCCCGGTGTGCAAAGGACCTTTGGAGAAGAAATAATCAAAATCCGCTTTCGTAGGGTCTATCATGGCGTAAATCCTTATTTTCAGCACTCCTTTTCGCTGTAAACTGTCCATGAGCAGAATATCCTCTTTCGGTAATCCGGCATCTGTAACCGATGTGAGCCCCGCAGCAAAACAGTTTTTCTGTGCCAGCTCCAACGCTTTAACCCTCGCACTTCTGCCCATCTCGGGAATCAAAGCCCGCATTCGGTCGGCAGCATTGTCAATGAGTACGCCGGTAGGCTTTCCATTTTTCAACACCACCTCTCCCCCATCTATTTTTGTAGAAGCAGTTATCCCGGCCAGCTTCAGCGCTTCGGAACTGGCAAGTACCGCATGTCCGTCGATGCGCGATAGCACCACCGGATGACCTGGAAAAATCTTGTCTAATTTTTCATTGGTAGGATATTTCTGTACAGCCCAGTCGTTCTGATCCCAGCCCCGCCCCAGAATCCACTTTTCGGGATACTTATGCTGATGGATATTTAAAACTTTCAGCACAGCATCAAAAGAATCGGTACCCACAAGATTTGCCCAACGTATCAGCATTTGTCCATAAGCCAGAAAGTGGCTATGGCCATCATTAAACCCGGGATAAACAGCGTTGCCTTGAGCATCAATTTTTTGCTCCGCCTCGTAACGGCTCAAAATTTCTTTGTCGGTACCCAGCGCCAAAAATTTCCCATCTTTCACGGCAAAAGCACTCACCGTATCAAACTGCGGATTTACCGTGTAAACAACAGCATGATAGACAATTAAATCCACTTTTTGTTTCGACTGACAAGCACTCATAAGTGTTACAGTTAAAAGTGTAACCAATATCAAAAGTAAAGAAGATTTTTTCATACGCAAAGTGCCTAAAATTTACAGTACTTAAATTTCCTAAAATTAGAGGTTTTTTGGCATAATAAAAGAGGTTTATCAAAAATCACAATAAAATCAGTCGAATAAGAGCTATTTCAAAAACGTTCAAAATAAGCAGAATAGTCATAAGCATCTCAATAATTTAGCCACTCATCAGTTTCACTAACAGGGAAGCAATATTGGGAAATTCTTCCGGCTTGCCCCCGTTTCGATACAATTTGAAACTCCCACAATCATATTTTGCAAAAAGTCCTTTCTCAGAAACGCCCACCGTTTCCACAATAGCAAAGCCTTTGCGTTCCAGCGCGTTGGCCATCCAAGCCATTTCAGGGCAATCGTTTTGGATAGAGATGGCTTTAGAATTTTCCAATGCTTTATCTTTCATCGTGAAATGGCCTTTCACTACATCAAAGCGCAATCCGGGTCGTTGAAAATATTCACCCACTTTTCCCTGCAAAACCATATCTTCCGGAATTCCCGCCAACAATGGTTTTCCACGATGCATCAGCCACAGGGTGTCGGCATAGCGCAAGCCTGTCTCCATGTCGTGCGTCGTCATCAGGATGGCCTTCCCCTGCTGATGTGCCAGTCCTGACAACAATTCCATAATTTCGATCCGCCCTGGAGAATCTATAAATGCCACAGGTTCGTCCAGGAACAAAAAGGGCGTATCCTGCACCAATGCTCTGGCAATAAGTATTTTCTGCCGTTCACCATCACTCAGGTTATAAAATAATTTCTCTTTTAGACTGCCGACATCGAGTTTATCCATGGTCTGATGAATGAACGACAAGTCCTCCGTTTTCATCCGGCCAAAAAAGGAAGCGTACGGAAAGCGCCCCATGCGCACCACATCAAAAGCTGTGAGGTATAAATCTGAAAAACGGTCGGTGAGGACAACCGAAACCAGACGAGACAACTTCTTTAAGTCCAGTATCTTTAGTGAATCATCTCCAAAATAAACTTCACCGGATAACGGATGCAGAAAGCCGGCCAGTGTTTTCAGAAGGGTGGACTTTCCGGCACCATTGGGTCCCAGTACACAAACCAACTGACCTGTTTCCAACGTGGCATTCATCCCCTGCTGCAAAACCACATCGGCTTTTTTTCCCGAACGGTATCCGGTGGTCAGATCTTCTATTTTTAAAGTCATTTCCATGCTTATCCCCATTTTACATGACGGCTTTTCATAATCACCCAGATAATTACTGGCGCTCCCACCAGCGAAGTTACCGCATTGATAGGCAATGAAATGTCATAACCCGGAAGTTTCGCTACCAAATTACAAAACAGCGCCAGCGAAGCCCCCGTAAGAATGGTTGCCGGCAACAGAACGCCCTGCTGTGAGGTCTTAAAGAAACCCCGTGCCAGATGGGGTACGGCCAGCCCGAGAAAGGCGATGGGGCCGGTGAAAGCTGTTCCGACAGCCACCAAAATACCGGTAACAAAAATCAAAACCCGCTGGATGCGCATCGGGCGAAAGCCAATGCTACGGGCATAGTCCTCGCCCAAAAGCAGGGCATTCAACGGCTTCACATAAAAAAACAGGATAACCACACCGGAAAAAGCGGTAAAAAGCAGCAGGAACGACTGCTGAATGGTCGCTTTCGAGAAACTACCCAAACCCCACAGCACATAAGCATGCAGGTCTTCCGAACCACTGAAAAACTGTAATACACTTACCACTGCCGATACGGCATAGCCCAGCATAATTCCGATAATCAGTACCGTGATGACATTGGCCACCCGGGCGGAGACAAAAAGGATAATACCCAACACCAGCAGAGCACCTGCCAACGCAGCCAGCACAACAGTAAGATTTCCCACTATGGCAACCGATGTCAAATCGACACCGGCAATACTCCCGGAGAGCAGCACCAGTGCCACACCGAGGCTGGCGCCAGAGCTGATGCCCAACACCGATGGACCGGCCAGCGGATTGCGGAAAAGTGTCTGTAAAACAAGGCCCGACATACTCAGTAGAATTCCTGTAGCAAGTGCTGTAATGGCTTGCGGCATACGGTACTGGTTTACAATAACCAAAGCAGTAGCATCCGTATGGGGTGCATGAAACAATGCCCTCATTACCTCTGCCCAAGGCAACATCACCGAACCAAAGCCCAGATTAGCCACAAAAAGCACCAGGCTCAGCAGCCCCAGTAGTAAAAACCATAAATTATTTCGGAAAGTTGAATGCATCTTTTTCTTTTCGGGGATAAAAATAAAGTTTTTTCCGACAGGAAAATCTTTCATAGACCGGACAGATGAAAACAGTTCTTTTCCAATCCTCTTTATTTCAACACCCGGTAAAATACAGGTTGATAATCAGGCAGTAGCTGCGGATGAAAGGCTTTGATAAAATCAGCTAGAATCCATTGCGGCTCCATGGCACTACGCTCAAAGTAAGCTGTTTTTTTCGGGTCGCAATAAATGATATGGTGCTTTCGGAAGGCGTTGAAATGGGTATAGAGTTCATTCTCATCTGCTATCTCACGATAGGAAGGCTGACTTCCGAAAGTTCCGATAATACGCCAGTAATCGGCGTTTTGTGCTTTCTGAAAGACAGTCTCAAAATTCAGTGGAAAGCTGGCCACATGTGTGTCGTTACGCCACAGATAATCAGCACCTGCGTCCCGGAAAATCCGGGCAATGTAACTCCTGCCACCAGCCACAAACCATTGGCCGCTGAAAAACTTATCTGAAAAGACGGTGGGGCGTTCGGGCAACGTATCCGTTAGTTTTTTTAAAGCTGTATATTGTTTTTCAATACTCCGAAAAATACTGTCTGCCTCCTTTTCTTTTCCAAAGAAAAGGGCACTGAACTTAATCCATTCTGCCCTCCCCAATGGGCTGCTTTCCGTATAGTCAAGATATGGAATCGCCGTCATGGATGATAAAGTCCGCGGCAGTTGCAAGTTTCCCTGAAAAGGCGAAAAGAAAATTGCCTGCGGTTTTTCTTGCAGAATACGTTCGATAAAATAATGGCCTCCGGCTGCCAGCTCAGTCATTTTTCCAGCTGCCAGCGCCCTTTTAACCTCTGGGTTGGAGATAAACCGTGCCTCTGAAATACCGGTTACCTTGTTGAGAACACCCAACATTCGCAAGGCATTCAGCTGTGTGGACGAAAAAACTGCCACACTGTCCAGCGGCACTTTTATCTCCCCTTTCCGGGGATGACTTTTTACCAGCACAAAATGTGCCAGCACTTTTCCCTTCTGCCACGGGTTGTAAATCACTACTTCCTGCTTCCCATCCCGGTTGAAAACGGCAAAATCTTTGGCATATTTGATGGTAATGGCCGGCAGCATAACCGAAGTACCGGATTTGGTTTTGATACTACCGCTGCATCCGGAAAAAAACGCCATAAGAGTAGCAACAACAACCCATAAAAACTTCCTCATACTGCCGCTCCTCTTTTGGCTCTTTTTACCAAAATATACCAACCCACAAAACCGATAAGCACGAGGATTGGAGAAATAAGCTCTGCCTGTGTGATGTGATCACCGAAAATGTTATAGGTTGTGTTAATCCGGATAAGTTCAATAAAAAATCTTTCTGTCCCACTGAAAATCAAGTAAATGGAGAACAATACGCCGGGGATTTTTATCTTTTTACGGATAGACCAGAGTATCACAAAAATGATAATCATCATAATGGTTTCGTAAACCGATGTCGGGAAAACGCCCTGTGGCAGCTGCATGCAATGTGGACCGGTACACCCCGGGATAGGGACGCCTGCATTGATAATGTTGTGCGGATAGTTGTAACTCCAGAACCAGTCGGGGAGAAATTGCAGCCAGTGCGGTTTTACGAGGTGGTTCACAACGCCCCAGTCGCCATCGCCCGCCACATGGCAACCGATACGGCCAATGCCATACGCAATAGCCAGCCCGGGTGCAAAACTGTCGGCCATGGGTTTCCACGGAATACCATGTTTTTCACCATACCAGACCAGTGCAATAGCACCTACGATAAGCCCGCCGTAGAAAGTAAGGCCGCTAAACGAAAATAGTTGTCCGATGGGGTCAGCAAGAAAAGCCTGCCAATTTTCCAGCTGGTCAAAAATTTTAGCACCGATAATTCCGAAAACCGCAGCCACCAAAACAATCATCCAGGTCTGCTCGTGGGCATGTACCACAACCTCTTTTGTAATAGGTTTCTTTAGCTTGCGTTTGTCTTTCTCGTACCATACATAAGCCGTGTAAAGTATGCCTGCCAACAAGCCTACCCAAACCGACCCTTCACCCGAAAACAGAAATTGCTGTGGATCATTGGCAAAATGCTGATAATCGGTGATGGCGGCTGCCGCCTTAAAAGCCAGGAAAAAGCTACCGGTAAAGCTGATGAGTAGTTCAACGGGAGATGCAGGTTTTCCCTCTGTAATTTTTCTCGTTGTCGCCTTTAACAGCCCTTCATTTTCTTTGCGGATAAATTCGAGATAGAGCAGGTAAGCGCCCACGAGAAAAGCCATGGCCACAAAGAAACCATAGCTCATAATGGGCAGGTTTATGTGCGTCCCGAAGAGCGCATTAATCAGGTCACTAATTTTTGGATACATAGCGCTGTATTGTTTTCAAAAAGAATTTCACATTCACAACGCAAATTTACACTTATTCCCCAATGCTAAATAGGGGGCTATGAAAAGTTAACACACACACCGCTTCAGGCGTCCCCCTTTAGATTTGCAAAGTTAATTGAAAAGGAAGAAATCCTAAAAAAGAAATGACTATTACCAGTATTAACCTTTCTTTTTTTTGCTTCTTTTTTTTCTTTGTTAATAACTTTAATTTTGTTGATAAGTACAAATACAAAAAGAATGGGGTGAACTATTGGCGTCCCTAGGTTTTAAGGCGCCTGAAATATACCAATACGAGGATGCTGGTTGTAACGAAAAAGGAATAAAACCGGTGGCAGGCATGGAATTCAGGCAGGGTGACCGGCTGCTCTTCATCGGGCTGGCTCAAAACCGGAACGGCTTCAGCGAGTTGAATAGTTTCAGGACGCAGATCAACCTCGGAAAAACTGAAATACAGGAAAGCGTACCGCCCTTTAAAAATGTTTTTGTGATTTATCCGTTGGAAAACATACCGGAAGTGTTACGTGAAAACGAATTTGCAGGCATCAGGCCTTCGCAGGCAGGGAAGTTGCTCCGCACAGAACTACCCTCGGATAAACAGGTCATCCTCCAGCCCGTAACCTTTGAAAACGAAGCGGATGAGTACCTTCACAAAAATCTGTGTGCCATCGACCACAACATGCTGCTAAGTCATCTGAAACCGGGCATGTACGCTTCCGCTGACGAAACGTTTCTTTCCCCTGCCGAAATAGAACAGGCTTTTGAAGCATTTCAGCCGGTTCTCGAAAATAGTCGTAAATCACTGGATAACTGCGAAATAGATTTTGATTTCTCACAACCCAAGAATAAAAAAACTTTTACAGGAACTGTTTCGGAAGATAAAAAACAGCTGAAAGTGCTGGCCTGCGATGGCTTGCAATACCGCTATGGCAGCAAAAATGGTGAAGCCAAAAAGCGGTTACAAAGCGAACTGGGTATTATTGAAAAGCTGGGGTTCTCTGCCTACTTTCTCATCACCTACGACGTCGTCCAATACGAGTTGCGACAAGGTATTTACCACGTGGGACGCGGAAGCGGCGCCAACAGCATTGTAGCCTATTGTCTGCGTATCACCGATGTGGATCCCATAGAGCTGGATCTTTATTTCGAACGTTTTATCAACCCAAAACGAAGCTCGCCACCCGATTTTGACCTGGACTTATCCTGGAAAGAACGTGAAAAAATACAGCAGTATCCATTCCGAAGACACAGTATTCACCTGCTGAGGGGGAAAGTTACAGACGAATTCGGCTATGCCAGCCTCGAGGTGGAGAAGATGGCCAAAATGCCGCTACTACCAGACCCGCGAGACGAATAATGCCCCAGCTCCGCAAAATATTTAAATCTCAGCCTATATTTCTTTTTTCAAAGGAGCAAAAAAAAGCATTGTAAATGTACTCTTGTTGCCCATAACAAAGCAAAAAAAAGGAGTAAAAAATATTCCTTTCAGGCATTCCCTCCACCTCATTTATTGCTACTTTTGGCAAGACAATAATTTTTCCAGCAAAACAATGATGATACGAAACTTAACTTTTCTTGCCTTTACCCTTTTGTTCATCCCGGCGGTGCTTCTTGCACAGAAAAAAACTGACTACTCGCGAATGAACGGACGCTTGGGTGGCAATATCGACGTTACAGGTAATTTTCAGCGTTCCGGCTCCCGAATGGAAGGCAATTATTCATTCGACCTCGATGTGAACGACAGCCTGACACACCTGTCTCATATTGTAACACTTTACGGAGACATCGACAAACATAATGAAGTGGTTTTTAAACAGTACCACAATGACGACACAACTATTGACGGACTGTTTTATGACCAGCGGTTCGTGGGAAGTTGGTATGACCAAGGCAGCACCATCCAGCCATTTACCCTCACCGAAAGCTATCCTAAAGGTAGCATGCCGATGAATATTTTCTATCTGCATTCGGATAAAGAGCTGGTTCCGGAAGCTCAAGGCACACCATCCGCAGAAATTGAACTCACCCTTCTCTATCCCAAAAACAGCGCCCAAATTTCTCAGGCAGTTGACGACTCGGTGAAAAAATTTATTCAAGAACAGTTTTTTGGACAGTTTAAGCCCGGACAATTGCCGGCAGGCATGTTAAGCAAAAGCGAGCTGAACTTCTACAACTGGTTTGGTGAGCTGAACAGCCACTGGAAAACCAACCGTAAGCTAGGATTTAATCTGGAAAAAAGAGTACAGGTTTCTGTGATTTTTAACGGTTACGATCTCCTTTGCCTGCGATATAAAAAGCGAGGGTATTCCGGTCGGGGAAATCCTATGGAACATATTTCGTACGACATGGTCGATTTGAGAAATGGAGAGAAACTCACCTTTGAGAACATTTTCAAACCGGAGATGAGAACAGTACTGACCAGACTCATCAACAATAAAATCAGAAAGGACAACGGGCTGGCTGACAGTGCCTCGTTGAAAAAGATTGGCTTTTTTTATGATAGCATTCCCATTAGCAAGAATATCTCTTTCAGTGGAAATGGTATTTATCTTATTTATAACATTTATGATATTGCGCCGCCTGCCATGGGTATTCAAAAGGTGTTTTTACCATTCAGCGAGCTTGGCGATTACATAAAACCTTCTTCAGTGCTCTATCCGTTGAGCCGGTAATGAAAAACCGTATGCTTTTCTTTCATTCATCATTTTTTAGTTTATCAATCAAAGCCGGCATAAAAATATTTTAGATTATATTTGTTCAAAATAATTGAGGATGCCTACAAACAAATCCCGCCGTTATCTGAATCTGCTGGAAGCGATGAGTAAAATCAACCATATTATCCGGCAAAACAGAAATGTGGAAAGTACGTTAAAGCTGATTGTTGAGATTCTGTCGAAACAGGAACAACTAATTCATTTTGACTTTTTCAGAATTACATACGATAATCAGGAATATAGAGTGAAAGGCAGCGGAAAGGTGAAAGCGGCTTCGTGTGACGACATTTATTTCTTTACACATTTGGGGAAAAGGGGTTCTCTGCATTATTGCACGCTTGAAGATGATGCAGAAGTTGAGTACGACAGCAAAAATCAGAAGTACTTTCTGAAGAGCCTGGTAAATATCATCCGGCGTTACCTGAACAAAATGGAACGAATGCAGCAACCCCTGGAGCCGGAAAAAGAGGCCTCTGAAAGTGGGGAGTTGAAGAGAGGCATCATCAGCAGCCGGTTTTTGCAACGTTTCCTAAACAAAAACACACACACCCGTGATGTTTATCACGATTTAATGCCTTTTAAAGTCAGGGAAATTCTTTTGATATCAAGCCTTTACGATGCCTATGCCATTGAAAGGGAAGGGCGTTTTTCGGAGCACATGTTGGGACAATATGGTCAGCTGAACCTCACCTCTATTCCCCGTATTACCGGGACATCGTCGGTTGAGCAGGCCTTTGATATATTAAAAAGGCGTCATTTCGATCAAATCATTTACATGGTGGGTGTTGATAAAAAGACGCCGATTATTGCCAGCCAGCGTATTAAGGAGAAATATCCGTATATCCCCATTTTTCTTCTATTGAACAACAACAACGATGCGGAATATTTCAGGAGCGAGCAGATGAAATTACGTTTTATTGACCATGTTTTTTCATGGAACGGGGACAGTAATATTTTTTTCTCGATGATTAAATTACTTGAGGATCAGATGAATGTTGAGAATGATACGCGCCGCGGCAAAGTCAGGGTTATCCTTCTGGCAGAAGACTCTCCGATATACTCCTCACGTTATCTTTCTTTTCTGTACCGTGTGCTGATGGAGCAAACCAAGCGTATTATTGATGATGTGAGCACAGACGAACTGTACAAAGTGCTGCGTATGCGTGCCCGCCCCAAGATACTGTTTGCTCCATCGTTTGAGCAGGCTGTGGATATCATCGACAAATACAAGGATTACCTGCTATGCCTGATCACCGATGTGAAATATGAACGCCATGGCAAAGTGAACGACAATGCCGGTGTGGAACTACTCGATTATGCCCGTAAAGAGCTGAAGAACCTGCCCGTAATTATGCAATCGGCCGACCCCTCCTACGCAGCGGTAGCTAAGAAATACAACTCACTTTTTATTGATAAAAATTCAGAGACACTGTACGAAGATTTTCAGGATTTCATAACAAACTACCTGGGATTTGGCGATTTTATTTTCAAAGACAGCCAGGGAAATGCTATTGCAAAGGCGGCAAATATTCGTGAATTCGAACAGCAGTTGTATAACATTCCTGATGACTCGCTGTTGTTTCACGCCAACCGCAACCACTTTTCCATGTGGCTTATGGCACGGCAGGAAATTAAAGCGGCAAATTTTATCAATCCCAAACAGGTGAGCGACTACAAAAACGTTGTAGAACTGAGGAAAGCTTTGATAGCAATGATTAAAGAACATCGCGATGAAGCCGAAAGCGGAAACCTCATACCTTTTGAGCCGGATATAAACCTAAGCCCTGATAATCTATACACACTGGAAGATGGTTCGTTAGGTGGCAAAGGGCGCGGGCTGGCTTTCATCAATGCGCTGATTCACAACTTCAACTTTTCACGTTATGTTCCCGATATTAAGATAAAAACACCACTAACTTTTATCATAGGCACCAAGGAGTTTGAGGAATTTATCGCTAAAGGCAAACTAAACAAACTTGCACTTTTTGAGAACGATACAATAAAAATCAAACGCGCTTTCCTTGATACAGAACTCTCTGAGGATCTGTCGGAGAAGTTAGAGTCTATTTTACGACATATTAAAAACCCCATTGCGGTACGCTCTTCGAGTCTTTTTGAAGATTCGCTCTCACTACCCTTTGCCGGTATCTTTGAAACCTATATTCTCCCCAACAGCCACGACGATTTCACCGTACGGCACAAACAACTCGGAGATGCGGTAAAGTTGGTATATGCTTCGCTTTATTCCACCATTTCGAAAGGTTATGCTAAAGCCATCAATTACAAGCTTGAAGATGAACGCATGGCCGTGGTTATTGAAGAGGTGGTAGGCAACCGGTATGACAATCTTTATTATCCACACGTTAGCGGCGTGGCTCAATCTTACAACTATTATCCTTTTGCCCACATGAAACCTGAGGAAGGCTTTGCCATTGCCGCGGTAGGGTTGGGAAACTACGTGGTTGAAGGCAATCGTGCATACCGGTTTTCGCCAAAATATCCCGGCGTGGAAATCAATTCACCAAAGGACCAGTTTAAAAACTCTCAGGTAACATTCTATGCTGTGGATTTAAACAAAAAAGATTTGGATTTGATGGAAGGTGAGGATGCAGGGCTAACCCTCGAAGACATTGGCGTTGCGGAAGAGCAGGGATCACTAAAACATTGTGCTTCTGTTTACGATCCCGATAACAACACCATTTATCCAGGTCTCATCAGGCCTGGGCCACGTATTATCAACTTCGCCAACATACTGAAATACAACTACATTCCTTTGGCAAAGACTTTGAGTGTATTGCTCGAACTGGGAAAAGAAGCCATGGGCACAGCAGTGGAAATGGAATATGCCGTTGACCTGAACCGCAACGAGGAAGGCAAAGCCACTTTTTATATTTTGCAAATAAAACCCCTCATCTCGCAGGCTGCAGATTGCGAAGTGGATATGGACAAAATAATGGTTGAAGACATACTGCTTTATACGAAGGTAGGCATGGGAAACGGACTGATTGATAACATTCAGGATGTCATTTATGTTGATCCGGAGAAATTTGACAAATCAAAAACTGAAGAGATGGGACTGGAAGCGGAGGCGTTTAACAAAACCATGGTGAATGAGAGCAGGCATTACATCCTTATCGGCCCGGGACGCTGGGGTACCCGCGACAAGTGGATTGGTATTCCAGTGCGATGGGCACAAATTTCCAATGCCAAAGTTATGGTAGAAACCAGCTTACTGAACTTCCCCCTGGATGCCTCCTCAGGTTCTCACTTTTTCCATAATGTCACCAGCATGAACGTAGGCTATTTCACCATCCAACCCGAAATTCGCGACAACAGGCTGAACTACGAGATGCTTAGAAAACAGGAGATTGTTGAAGAGGGAAAATATTTCCGGCATGTTCGTTTTCGCCAGTCGTTGAAAGTAAAAATGGACGGAAAAAACAGGATTTATGTGATCTATAAATAAGCTTTTAGGAAAAGCTATCCTCTGATTTCCCGGTATATACAATTAATATATCCTGATTCATATATCCAACACATTGGATTAGATTGAATATAAATTGAAAAGGTAATTTACAGATTTTCTGCAATTTGCTAAAAACAAACAATACATAATCGTTCTACACCTCCAATTTTTCTAAATTTGCGCCTCACAATCAGAGTACCGATGAACTAAAAAAGATCTTATGAACAAAATAGTTGAAATGGAGTTTTTCTCGGAAAATGTTGCCAAAATCGTTCTGGAAGCTCCTGATATTGCTAACTCTCGTAAAGCCGGCCACTTTGTAATTATCAGGCTGGACGAAAAAGGGGAAAGGATTCCGCTAACCATTGCCGATGGCGACCCAATAAAAGGAACCATCACTTTGGTCGTGCAGAAGGTAGGTGTTACCTCCGCCAAACTACTTGCTATGAAAGCCGGAGAAGATATTCTGGACGTAGTGGGGCCTCTGGGACATGCTACCCATATCGAAAATTATGGAACTGTACTTTGTGCCGGTGGTGGTGTGGGTGTTGCCCCTTTGTTGCCCATTGTAAAAGCCTTGAAAGAAGCTGGTAACAAGGTTATTACCGTTTTGGCAGGTCGTACCAAAGAGCTTATCATTATGGAAGATGAAATGAGAAAATCTTCTAGCGAGGTCATTATAATGACGGATGATGGCTCTTATGGGAAGAAAGGTCTGGTAACTGCCGGGATGGAAGAAGTTATTCAACGTGAGAAAGTTAACAAAGCCGTGGTTATCGGTCCTGCCATCATGATGAAGTTCGGAAGCCTGACAACAAAAAAATACAATATTCCTACCGAAGTCAGCCTGAATACGATTATGGTGGACGGGACAGGAATGTGTGGTGCCTGCCGTGTCTCCGTTGGAGGGAAGACAAAATTTGTCTGTGTGGATGGCCCTGAATTTGATGCTTTTCATGTCGACTGGGACGAAATGATGATGCGCATGGGGGCTTATAAAACACAGGAACACGAGGCCTACGAAAAATATTTAAAAACCGTTGAAACTGTTTCATAATGGAAAATATTATAGCTGAATATATCAAGGAAGGAAGGTCTGAAGCGTGGCGTGCCGAGTTGCGCAAGTCTTTAAAAGCCAAAGAGCGTACAAGTCTCGAACGTGTTCAAATGCCTGAGCAAAAACCACATGTGAGAAATAAGAATATTATTGAGGTGAACCTCGGTGTGACGGAACAATTGGCTATTGCCGAAGCAAGCCGTTGCCTGGATTGCCCCCAGCCGACTTGTACCATAGGTTGTCCGGTGGGTATTGACATTCCTAAATTTATTAAGAAAATAGAATCTAAAGATTTCCTCGGTGCAGCTGCTTCTATTAAAGAAACCAATGCACTCCCGGCAGTTTGTGGTCGTGTTTGTCCTCAGGAAAAACAATGTGAGCTGAACTGCTTCTATACCCAGAAACTTCACAAGCCGCCTATTGCCATCGGACATTTGGAACGCTTTGCAGCTGATTATGAAAGAGAAAGTGGTAAAATGAATATTCCTGAAACTGCTGAATCCAACGGAGTTAAAATCGCTATTGTTGGCTCCGGTCCTTCAGGGCTGGCTGCTGCCGGCGACCTGGCAAAACTCGGGTACGATGTTACTGTTTTCGAGGCTCTTCACGAAATTGGCGGGGTGTTGAAATACGGTATTCCCGAATTCCGGTTACCCAACGACATTGTGGATGTGGAAATTGAAAATATGCGTAAGATGGGGGTTAAATTCCGCACTAACTTTATCGTAGGCAAAACTGCTAATTTTGAAGATCTTCGGGCTCAGGGCTATCAGGCTTTCTTTGTAGGTAGTGGTGCCGGTTTACCCCGTTTCATGAACATCCCAGGTGAAAATTACAACGGTATTTTCTCTTCAAACGAGTATCTTACCCGTGTTAACCTTATGAAAGCAGCTCACAACGACTATGACACCCCTGTTTTTATTGGTAATAATGTTGCTGTCGTTGGCGGAGGAAATACTGCCATGGACTCTGTTCGGACAGCCAAGCGCCTCGGTGCCGAACATGCTATAATTATTTACCGCCGCTCTCTCGAGGAGATGCCTGCACGTGTTGAAGAAGTACATCATGCTATGGCCGAGGATATTGAGTTTATGAACTTACACAATCCGGTGGAATATTTTGCTGATGAAACCGGCCACGTTAACAAAATGCGTGTCCAAAAGATGAAGTTGGGTGAACCGGATGCTTCCGGACGAAGAAGACCTATTCCCATCGAAGGTTCCGAATTTGATATTGCGGTAGATACAGTTGTAGTTGCCGTAGGTGTTTCGCCCAACCCCATCGTTCCCAGTAGTCTGAAAGAATTGAAAATGACAGGATGGGGAACCATTGTGGTGGATAAAGAAACCATGCAGAGTTCCATTCCCGATATTTTTGCCGGAGGCGATATTGTTCGTGGTGGAGCCACTGTAATTCTGGCTATGGGCGACGGACGTAAGGCTGCTGCAGGTATTAATAGCTATATCCGTGAAAAGGTGAAAGCCAATTAACATGATGAACCGGAAAGGCTTGCTCTTTTGCCGGCTTTCTCTGTTTCAATTAAATTTCATATATTCGAAAACAATAAAATAAACATATCATGGCAGACTTAAGCACAAAGTATCTCGGACTTACTCTCAGAAATCCTATTGTCATTGGTAGCTCCGGATTAACCAATTCCGTAAAGGAAATTGTAGAACTCGACAAAAACGGTGCGGGGGCTGTTGTCTTGAAATCTATTTTTGAAGAACAAATCCTACTACAAGCCGAATACAGCATCAAAAAAGCTGTTGCCGATGAAATGATGTACACTGATTTTTCGGAAACACTCGATTATATTGATGTTCATATCAAAGAAAATGAATTGGGAAGTTACCTGGCTCTTATCCATGATGTTAAAAGCAAAGTAGATATTCCTGTAATTGCCAGTATTAATGCCATTACGTCTCACGAATGGATATCTTTTGCTAAGCGTATTGAAGAAGCCGGAGCAGATGCTATTGAGCTGAATATCTTTCTTATGCCGTTTAATCTGGACAAAGGCTGTGAAGAAAATGAGCAGGCTTATTACGATATTCTCAAAAAAGTAAAACACCAGGTTAATATCCCGGTTTCGGTTAAAATAAGCCCATACTTCTCCAACCTCGGCAAAGTGGTGAAAAATTTGGAGGCTAACGGCGCCGATGGTGTTGTCCTGTTTAATCGTTTTTCCACTCCCGACATCGACATTCAGAAGATGAAAGTAATCCACGGCGATATTTTAAGCCATGCTTCTGATATGGCCAATTCTTTACGCTGGATTGCCATTCTGGCCAAAAGAGTAAACCTGAGCCTGGCAGCATCCACCGGCGTTCACGATGGCGAAGCCGTTGTAAAACAAATACTGGCCGGTGCTACCGTTACCCAACTCGCCTCAACCATATACAAACACGGCTCCTCCTACATTCTGGATGTTATCAAATTTGTAGATGACTGGATGGAAAGTAAAGGTTTCAACTATATCGATCAGGTTCGCGGCAGACTCAGCCAGGAGACTACCGAAAATCCAAATGCTTATGAGCGTATGCAGTTTATGAAATATTTTGGGGATATTAAATAGTAACATACTGGTTCACTAAAAAAAGCTGCCTGAAAGAGCAGCTTTTTTTATTGGGGAAATTTGTAATCATCTTTAAAAAACTTGTTAAAAGCCTTTCTTTTTGCTGCAAATTTGTTTACTTTTGGGGGAGATGAAAATAGACAGAATGCAAAAGTTAGTTACATAACAGCAACCAAAGTAAGGCACCATGAAAATAACATTTTTCCAAAATAGTTTTTTTGCCGGTCTCTTAACAATTTTACTTTTCTTTTCGTTGAATGTAAAAGCTGATTCTCCGGTAAACGCTGTTACCGATAGCACACAATATACTGCTGTGCGGGGTACGATTATAAATAGTGAAACTCACCAACCTGTAGTTTTTTCTTCCGTCTTCATCGAAGGCACCCGTATTGGAACCGTTTCTAACTCCAACGGGAAGTTTCTGATTAAAATCCCAATAAAATATAGACATAAAAGACTGGGGTTTAGTAGTATTGGATACAAAACTAATTTCGTTCCGGTTACAAACCTGAACAAAATAAGCAACAAAGTTTATCTTTCACCAGCCATTATCCCCATAAAAGAGGTGGTTATCCGACACCTGGATGCAGTTCATCTTCTGGGGGCAGCAGTGGATAGAATTCCGGAAAACTACGCGGACAAGCCGGTTATGATGACAGGTTTTTACAGGGAGTCTATCCGGAAAAACAGAAGATATCTCTCGGTAGCAGAAGCCATATTGAATATCTACAAAGGTGCGTATGGCAGAAATACTTTGAATAACGACCGGGTTACTATTTACAAAGGACGTAAAGCCCAGTACGCCAAAAACAGGGATACTCTTGCCGTAAAGTTTCAGGGCGGCCCGCTGAGTCTTTCTTATCTTGATATTGTCAAAAACAATGGCGACATATTAACAAAAGAGATGTACCCCTATTACAACTATCACATTGATGGAGTCATCATGATGAATAACCGCGAAACCTATGTCATCAGTTTCGACCAGAAAGACACGGTTCAATTGCCTCTTTTCAAAGGAAAAATCTATCTCGATGCACAGGATCTTGCCGTGGCCGGTCTTAAAGTGGAAGTCAGTCCCAAGCAAATTGAAAAAGCGCTGAGTTATGTGATCCGGAAAAAACCTGCCGGGCTGAAAGCACAATTACTTGGAGTCCATATCATGGTGAAATACAGAAAGATTGGTAGCAAATGGTATTTAAACTACCTGCGCAATGAAACTGATCTGAAATTTAAATGGAAGAAAAAACTTTTCCACTCCGATTACACAATTACCGCTGAGACAGCCATCACCAATATTGATACTAAGAATGTGGTAAAGCCAAAATACAGCGAACGGTTTAAACCCAACGAGATCTTCTCTGAAAAGGTAAGCAATTTTACTGATCCTGACTTCTGGGGCGCCTCCAACGTTATTGAGCCCGAAGTGTCTATTCAAACTGCTTTCAAGAAAATCAGCAGGAAGCTGAAGAGGAGACACCAGCCCTGAAATAGTATTTATTAACCTGAGTTCGATATAAGATTTATCTCACAGAAAGCCAATACCAAACCTGCCGGTAAAAACGGGCTTGGTGTCTTCTATTTTTTATCCTTTTGAACCCGGCTCGCTCTTGACAGATAAGTTGTATCGCCATGCGGGTTTTTCACATATTCGGATTTATAGCCCGTCATAACAATCTGCACGTAAAGATCTGGACAGCTTCCGGTACATACCTGCGGATTGCTGTAAACATAATAGCTACCGCCGGAATCAGTTTCGGTGTGCATCTGAAAAGTGTCCGGCGACGGATTATCGAGATACGCACTAATGGATACACCTTTCAGCGGCAACCCCGAGTCTTTGGCCATCACAATGCCATTACCCGAAATGGTTTTCTGACACGAAGAGGCAAAAAGCACTATCAAAGAACCTAAAATCCATAAGGGGACACGTGAAATCATACTGTTAATTTTTTTTCCAAAGATATAAAAAGCCTATGAGACAGAAGGTCGCTTTCCGCTTTTTTCCTATCTTGCAGAAAAAACTTAATTTACATAAGCCAATGAGTCCCACGTTATTAATACTTGCAGCCGGTATCGGTAGTCGTTATGGCGGAGTGAAACAAATAGATAAAATAGGCCCTTCCGGCGAAAGCATCATCGATTATTCGGTTTTTGACGCTATCACTGCCGGATTTAGTAAAGTTGTTTTTGTCCTTAACCCGAAAATTGAAAAGGACTTCAAAGCTATTTACGAACCACGACTGTCCGGAAAAATCGAAACAGCTTATGTTTTGCAGGAGTTAAATAACATCCCTGAAGGTGTTACATTCAACCATGAAAGAGTAAAACCCTGGGGAACAGGGCATGCCATTCTGGTGGCCAAAGATGTAATTGATACGCCTTTTGCAGTCATCAATGCTGATGATTTTTACGGTCGTGAGGCTTTTGAAGTACTGGGAAACTATTTGTCACAACTGAATAATGATGAAACCCGTTATGCTATGGTGGGATACCAGTTGAAGAATACTCTTTCAGAAAACGGAAGCGTCTCTCGTGGTATTTGTAGCACGAAAAACGGCTTTCTCACCGATGTGGTAGAACACACTAAACTTTTCAAGACTGCCGGCCAAATTGTTTTTGAAGATCATGGCCGGGAGATACCCATTGACGAAAACAGCTTGGTATCCATGAACTTCTGGGGGTTTACGCCCAAATATTTCCAGCAATCAGAAACCTGGTTTGTCGATTTCATTCGTGATAACGCACAGCAATTGAAAGCCGAATTTTACATTCCGTATGTGGTCAACAAGCTCATCACACAGGGCGATGCAGAAGTACGTGTACTCGAAAGCCACGACCAGTGGTTTGGCGTAACCTACCAGGAAGATAAGCCCATCACCATAGCCAAAGTTAAAAAGCTGGTAGAAGCAGGGGCTTATCCGGAAGACCTTTGGAGATAAATACATTGCAATAAAAGCAGAAAAAATTCTACTCAATTATTCCGTCTTGAAAGGCTGTAAACCATAGAAACCTTTTGTTAGCAAACATCAACAACATACAATTCTACAGAATAGCCGGGAAGGAAATTTGTTTCGCAGCAGGTGAACGATAAAGTATTCGACACCGATGCTCATCCGGCACGGCGATAATTCCAATTTATGAGCCTAAGCATGTTGTTCTGCCGTTTCTTTCCTTAATTTTGCAAAAAACAAAAAGCCATGGGTGTTCAAACCAATCTGAAAAAAGTTCTGAAAGACATTCCGTCTCATGTAAGGCTGATAGCCGTTTCCAAAACCAAACCTGTGGAGATGATACAGTCTGCCTACGAAGTCGGACAACGTGATTTCGGAGAAAATAAGGCCCAGGACATGGCTGCTAAATTTCCGCAGCTTCCGCAGGATATCCGCTGGCATTTTATCGGCCATTTGCAAACTAACAAGGTGAAATACATCGTGCCTTTTGTCGCGCTGATCCATGCTGCCGACAGCCTAAAAATACTGAAAGAGATTAACAAACAGGCGATAAAGAACAACCGTGTGATTGACTGCCTTTTGGAATTTCATATTGCCAAAGAGGAATCCAAATTTGGATTGAGCATGGAGGTGGCAGAAAGCATCCTACAATCAGACGAATACCGAAAGCTGCAAAACATTCGCCTTTGTGGTGTGATGGGAATGGCCACCTACACCACAGATACGGAGCAAATCCGGGAGGAGTTCCATCATCTGAAAGAAATCTTTAGCAAACTGAAAGATAATTATTTTAAAGATGCCAACCATTTTAAAGAAATCAGTATGGGCATGTCGGGTGATTATCTCATAGCCATTGAGGAAGGCGCTACTCTGGTGCGTGTCGGCTCTAAAATATTCGGGGAAAGGGGATAACAAACAAAGGTGTTGAAACACCTTGTTTTGTTTCGGTATAGTTCCTGTGTTCTTCCACATCCGGATGTAACCATATTTTTCCCATCTTTGTTTTTTTAACATTTCAGCCAGCGCCCATGAATGGATTTTTAGAAGTTTTCGACAAAGGCATTGTATGGTATAACGATTATATCGGGGGTTATGCCATTCTTTTTTTATTAGTTCCCACCGGATTATATTTCATTATCCGTTTACGATTTTTAAATGTCACCAAATTGTGGCACTCCATCCGGATTGTAGCTGGAAAATATGACGACAAAGAGGACGAAGGCGATGTGAACCATTTCAAAGCACTCACCACCGCCCTGTCAGCAACGGTGGGTACCGGGAATATCGTGGGTGTGGCACTGGCGATTTATCTCGGCGGACCGGGAGCCGTTTTTTGGATGTGGGTAACCGGATTTCTCGGTATGATCTTGAAATATTCAGAATGTACGCTTGCACATAAATACCGTGTTTTCAACTCAGACGGCACTGTTTCTGGCGGCCCCATGTACTACATCCGCGACGCCATTGGGAAAATATACCACATGCCCAAAGCAGCCAAAATTCTGGCCGGTATCTTTGCCGTAGCTACTATTCTGGCCTCCCTCGGAACCGGTAATATGGCACAAGCCAACGGCATGACCGATGCTTTGAGAACCACATACGGCTTCCCCACATGGGCTTCCGGACTGGTTATCACCGGACTGGTGTTGCTGATTATCGTGGGTGGGCTGCAACGTATCGCAGATGTCACTTCCAAGCTTGTGCCGTTCATGGCAGTTACTTACGTGCTCGCCATCATGGTGGTGCTCATCGACCGCGCCGCTTATCTGCCACATGCTTTCGGAATGATCTTTGAAGGTGCCTTTACAGGAACGGCTGCCACAGGAGGTTTTGTGGGTTCTTCCATTATGATGACCATGATATGGGGAATCCGGCGGGGACTTTTCTCCAACGAAGCCGGGCAAGGCTCTGCTCCCATTGCCCATGCCGCCGCCAAAACCGAATACTCCGCCCGCGAAGGGCTGGTGGCCTCTCTTGAGCCTTTGGTGGACACGCTGATTATCTGCACAATGACGGCTTTGATGCTTATCAGTACCGACGCCTGGCATTCGGGTATAAAAGGTGTGGGTATGACAATCCTCGGCATGGACGAAGGGCTTGCTGCCATTGGCTTATCCAACATCGGAAAGCACATCATTACGTTCGGGCTGCTCATGTTTGCCTTTTCCACCGTTATAAGCTGGTCCTATTACGGCACCCGCGCCGCCAACTACCTGCTCGGCGAAAAAGCTATTGTCCCCTACCGCTACCTCTACGGACTTTTCGTCTTCTTCGGCTCTGTATGGGGTATCGATTTGGTATGGCATTTTGTGGATATGGTCATCACGTTTATGACCATCCCCAACCTGATTGCGCTGTTGTTATTGTCGGGCGTGGTGGTAAAAGAAACCCGGGATTATTTTGATGCGATGAAAAGACTGGACAAGGGATGATAAAAGGAATATTACTGGTGTAAAGACCTGAAACTGTGGCCGAAGCTTATATCGAACTCAGGTTATTAAATACCTTTTTTCTTTTTTACATGGTGATTTATCATTTCTAAAAGTATCTCTGTATCAATTGGCTTCGGAATATAATCATCGCAGCCGGCATCAACGGCTTTTTCTCTGTCCCCAGCCAGTGCAAAAGCAGTTTGTGCAATAATGACTATCTCTTTATTGAATTTTCTAATTTCACGCGTAGCTTCATAACCATTCATTTCCGGCAACTTTATATCCATCAGGACGATGTCTATGTCAGGGTTTTCCCTGCACAATTCAATAGCTTCTTTTCCGGTCTTTGTAGAACTGATTTTCCAAAAATGATTTTTCAGAATTGTTTCAAGGAAGAAAGAACTTGTTTCTTCATCTTCCACAATAAGCAGCTCCAAATTCCCGTTTACCAGTTCTTTGCGCGGCTTCTCTGTTTCTTTTGGGGTCGGTTCGGATTTATAATCAGCCTTTGTATTATATGGAATAGTGAACATGAAACTTGAACCTTTGTCTTCTTCGGATACCAGCCATATTTTACCACCAAGCATTTCAACATATGCCTTTGATATTGTCAGTCCCAAACCCGAGCCTTCAAAGGCTCTTATGTCCTCGATGTCCGCTTGTACAAAGCGGTCGAATATGGCTTGCTGCCTGTTTTTGGGTATACCGATGCCTGTATCCTTAACAAAGAATTCGATAAAATCATCTTTTAGATTATATCCAAAGGTAATACTTCCTTTTCTGGTGAACTTTATGGCATTTTTAATCAGGTTGGTTAATATCCCGTGAAGTTTGCTATCATCGGATAAAACAACAGCCCCTTTGTCAGCAAGTGTTGGTAATGAAATTAATGAAAGTCCTTTTAAGGTTACCTCAGGCTTGAAGAAGCCATACAGTTCATCCAACAGCCTGTTAATGGAAATTTCAGTAACTGAAACTTTCATCTGGCCGGCCTCAATTTTTGAAATATCAATCAGGTCGTTGATGGTATTTAATAGTCGGTCGCTACTCTTATTAATGATAGTCGTGTATTTCTGCCTCTCCGTATTGTTTATATTGGGATCGTTAAGCAAGTTGGTAAAGCCGATGATGCCGTTCATGGGAGTACGTATCTCGTGGCTCATATTGGCGAGAAATGCGCTTTTGAGGCGGTCAGATTCAGTGGCTTTTTCAAGGGCATCGATTATCTTCTTTTGTGCTATTTTTTGCTCAGTAATGTCTCTCCATACGGTATGTATTATTTCTTTTCCTTTTTCACTTGAAATAGCCGTAAGAAGAACCTCCACAGGTATTATTTCGCCATTACTTTTAAGATGCTCCCATTCAAAGCGAATCGTACGTTTTTTAATTACCTCATCCATCAGCTCCTCTGCTTTTTCATAGGAAAGACGTCCGTCGGGTTGGTACATCGGAGAAATTTCTGAGGGGTGGGTATTCAAAAACTCTTCCTTGCTGTTATAGTTTAAGAGTTTAATAGTAGCAGTGTTGCAATCCACAAATTTTCTGTTTTCCAGGATGAGAATGGAGTCACCTGATTTTTCAAAAAGTTCATGGAATTTTCTTTCACTTTCTATAAGTTGTTGATTACTTGCTTCAAGCTGCTGATTGGCAGCCCTCAGTTGCTGCTCGTTCGCTTCAAGTTGCTGATTGGCAGCCCTCAGCTGCTGCTCGTTTGCTTCAAGTTGCTGATTGGCGGCTCTCAGTTGCTGTTCGCTCGCGTATAGTTGTTGGTTGGAAGCTTTCAGTTTTTCTTCTGCTTTTTTACGAGCGGTAATATCCAGAATAATCGCAGCAAACATATCTGCATCTTCAAAATGTATAAGCTGCAAATAAACTTCTACATTATAAAGAGAGTGGTCTTTACGTTTGTGAATAGTCTCAAAAACAATTTTTCTTTTTTTACCACTACGTAAAGGCGCCACTATTTTTGAAAATGATTCTTCTGTAAATTTAGGCTTTATAGTTATGGGTGTCATTTCCAACATCTCTTTCATCGTGTAGCCCAAATTCTGCTGGGCGGCCTTATTTGCCTGGATGAACTTCAAGCTATCTGCATCAAATAAATAGATTTCGTTAAGGGAGTCTTCGAAGATACGGCTAAAATGTTCTATTTTTTCCTCTGCCCGTTTTTGTTCGGTAATGTCTTTAAATACACAGTAGGTTTGTTTAAAGCTGCCGTCAGGGTTATAGCCGATACGGCCTTCAAATAAAGCGTCTATGTAATGGCCATCCTTGTGCCTCATTTTAAATAGAGCATCATGTAAATAGCCTCGTTTTTTAAACATCGGAAAGCCTTTCTCAAAATGTGATTTCCAATCCGGATGCAAAAAGTCAACAGGAGTTTTGCCTATCACTTCATCTCGTGTATAACCAAGAGTCCTCAGCCATTCCGGGTTCACATCCCTGAAACTTCCATCTTCGTTTAATGATTGATAGGACAATGGGGCATTATCGTAAATAGCTTTGAAGTCCTCTTCAAGCCTCATGGTTTCTGCAAGCTTTTGTTTTAGCATATCAAGCTCAGCCAATAACTGTTCCCGTGTTTTATATGAATTCTTCGCCATTGGTTATCTCCTGTCAGATTTTAGTTACTCATTTCATCCCGGGTGAATATCCTTCCATTGTCAAATTTCCACAATATCATTTCAGGGCTTTCTCCGATTGTACAGTAAGCAACTCCCGTTTCCGGATTTAGCGAGGCGATGCGCCTTTCATAGCCACCCAAAGATGTTGCTTGAATTTTCAACTTCTTTTCTTCAATAATTTTGAAAACACTGATAGCCAACTCTGTGGAGATTGTATCGTTCTCTTTCTTCAATACATTTGCTCCACCTGCAAGGCAAATGTCAATGTTTTCAGATGGAACACCAACCTGATGTAATTTACTTAACAAATCGTCGATGGCATCAGCAGCATACCTGTTTTTATGTGGAGTATTTTCTACATGTGATTTACCTGGCAACATGATGTGCGCCATACCGCAAATCTTTGTTTTAGCATCGTAAGCCATAACAGCCACACAGGAGCCGAGAGGACTTGAAACCAATAACTCATTTCTTGAGCTGATGGCAATCTCCCCCGATTGAATATATTTTACTGCTGAAATTCCCGTTTTCTTTATTTTTTGTTTACTTGACATTTTAATTAATTCCCCATTGCAATCTATTAAAAATACCAAAACCAGGCCATATCATGCTATATATTGCATTTAATATTCTACTCTTCATTTGTCGTTTTTATTTCTAGGAAAAAGGGGGCAGGTGCATTTGCAGTTCCGGTTTTTCTTGTCTTTCAGCCTGTAAAAGTAGGAAAATCATTGGAATAGACCTTATGAAAGGGGAAAGATTTTGTTATAGGTTGAGGCTTAATAGACAAAATCTGATACGAAACCGCAGTTTACAGACCTATAAAGAGGATTTTATGAATAGCCGGGACAAAGGATGAGCCTCGCAAAAGATATCTGGAGCAACAAAACAGCGACCTTGGGGAGATGGTAGATTAACAGTCTTGGGGACTTATCCGGGAGGTATATATCAGCCTCTCAGTTTGAGCTGAGACAAGCCTGGCAGGAAATTAGCAAAAAAACGCAAGGTTGACAGGGAGCCGGTGGGAAGCTACATAGTTCCCATACTTTTAAAATGCCTAACAACCTGGTTTAAAGCAATTTTAAACCACTCGGTGTATTCGCCCGGGTACTCTTTAATATCTTTGACCATAAAGTCCAGGTCAACATATTTCCAGTCGGACACCTCATCGGGATTAGGAACGGGCCTATCGTCGCAGGTACCTATATATACGTGATCAAACTCATGTTCTTTAAGTCCCTGCCCCACATCAGCTTTGTAAACAAAAGAAAAAGCCTCTTTAATGTCACAATCGAAACCCATCTCTTCCTTCAAACGGCGGTGAGCTGCCGCAAGTGTTTCTTCGCCTGCATGTGGATGGCTGCAAACTGTGTTGGTCCACAATCCGGGTGAGTGATATTTATACAGCGAACGTCGTTGTATCATCAGCTTACCTTCGAAATTAAAAATAAAAACGGAAAAAGCCCTGTGAAGTACTGCCTTCTCATGTGCCTCGATCTTCTCCATGGTACCGAGAGGCTTATCTTTTTTATTAACAAGTATAACGTATTCTACTTCCATGTATCTTTGCTTTCTATTGACAAATGCAAAGATATAAATATATCTTTAAAGCGAATAAACAAGAGCTCTATGAAAGCAAAAGAGACGAAGACAATCTATTTTACTGAAAATCAAAGCATCCAACATTTCTGGATTCGGCTTGTTCTGCTTTTTGAAATTATCGTATTCTCCGGGATTATTTACCGGCAACTGATTATGGGGAAATCCTTTAGCGCCTACCCAGTTACGAATAACGGACTCATTATTCTTTCTCTGTTGTTGATTATTCCCGTGGTTTTTCTCTTTTTTATCAAAATCAGAATTACCGTGAGCCGTGATGAAGTTTGCTATAAAATGGTGCCAGCCGGATTGTTTCAATACAGGATAGTACGCCAACAGTTAAAGAGCTTTTCCATCGAAACGAAAAATGCAGGCAAAAGCAATGAGACTTCCGG
>CAYYOW010000004.1:0-53410 GCA_964473395.1 uncultured Lentimicrobiaceae bacterium
TATTGGATTGATCCACAGCCTGAACAGGATCAGCAGTAATATAAAAGATGGCATCGTTAAAATCCTGATCGCAACTTCTATTGTCGCGACGAATATCTTCAAAGCTCAACAAAAACAAGTGGCGAGCATTATCGGACAGCAAAACCGAGTGCTGTTTGAGGTCAGGATCCGTTTCCGGGTTAAGATTATTTTGTGAATAAAGCATCCATTTCCCATCGGTTACCATTCCATTTTTCCAGCCATCAGCCATCAACACAAAACCTACGCTCGTGTTTGCCGGAAACTGTCCGATGTGCACCTTATTTCCGGAATGCAGGCCTCCACCACTTCCCTGAAAAGATACATTTGGGAAAATTATGGTGATGGTATCAATGTCATCAGGACTTTGGGGAGGATTATTTGTCGGGTAAGTATAAAACCCCAGGACATTTTTATACCCGGCACCTTCCGAAACAAAGGTTATCCAAACATCGCTCGTAGCATTTAGATGAAGATTATGATCATAATTATTTGAAAAATACTGCGGATGGCTTTGCGGTAACTTCCGCCTTTCGGGAAGCGTATTGTTGATATCTCGTAAGAATTCACGCGAGATAGGATCATTCTGGGAGACAAGGTAATCGGGAACACCCTGATTGTTATAACCACCCAGAAATTTATAATGGGAGTTTGTACTTTGGGAAGCCTTTTCCGACTTAAAAGCCGTATTCTTTTCCCTCCCGCCTAAAGCAATATCAAAACCATTGTTATCCAACGAAACTATTCCGGGTGTAGGCAACCCAACATAATCGGATCGAACATACAGAGCCGAATAATAAGCAGGCACACTGTAATTGACCGAATAGATTCCGGAGGTGTTGGTTACACCACTCACAATGAGTTTTCCACCGTTTTCAGGATTATCGGTAAAAATAGAGAATTTTGCACCGGCAATGGGCTGTCCTTCATTATCTTTAGCCGTAATTATCAGGTTTGCCGGTTTCGATGTTTTCCATTCAAAATTGTTGGAAATAACCAAATCTTTCATGGTTTTTTCTTTTTGCGGGCCAGGCAAATCTCCGTTTTTATTGTTGCATGAAACCAGAACCAGCAACGACAGTATCATCAGAGAGAAATTTTTGAGTAATGTGTAGTTCGTTTTCATTATTATTTCTATTTATTGATAACTATTGGATTATTTGTAGTGATAATTTATTTTACAAGATACGGACCTCCAAATTTTACTCATTGATATTCAGCGTCTTACATATTATACATCCTTTTATTTTTTCCCAAAACGAAACACTTTTCCCCAAAAGGGAAGAATTACTCAATGTGCATTTATTTTTTGAATTCCCACCAGGCGGTCATACTCAAGATTCCGGTTATGATAATAAACATAAATGGTATAGGTATTTTGGGTTGCCCAGAAGCTTCCTTCGATGGGTGTAATGTTGGCCTGCTTGCTTCCTGCCCGCAAAACAGCGTACCAATACTCGTAATACCCTTGTTTCAAAAACAAATTGGCTTCATATTGATGCATTTGCTGATTATAAGTCATCCTGCTATTTTCATTCAACTGCCAGTTGGTGAGCTGACCAAGAATATAGACGTCCGCATTTTTTAATTCCGGCATTTTCAGGTAAAAATAAACTTCGGCATAATCACCTTCAATTTTTGGATTCTGGTTACTGCGGGCAGCAATAAACATCTTACCCTGGTTATCCTGATACGTTTCATACTGACCTCCTGCACGGGGATAATCGGTATGCAGAATCACTTTGTAATAATCTTTCAGCTGTGTAATGCTCCGGATAAATTCCGACTGATACCAAAAATCCTTTATGTCGAAATACCTTGGTTCGTTTCCTGAATTAAAAACAATCCCATCGGCAAAGTTATACTGCAACTCATTGGGGGTAACCGAAGTAGGATGAAGACCGACATGAGCATTGTCCCACCGGTCGTTCTGACGAATAGTAATTTTAAAACGTTGTTCAGGCTCGGCACGAAAAATATCCGGCGTATGACACACCAGGTCAACTTGTTGTTTTTTCTTAAAATAGGCCAGATTTTTCGGATAGTAAGGGACCTTTGCTGCAACGCTCACCAAAGGTTCTACCACAAAAAAGCGTCGGGTAATCAACACACTGGTATCCCCTCCATTGTTGAGATAGACTTTTATAATATAATTTCCGGAAAGTATCGGACGGATTTGCGGCTGGGGAAAATTTAGCTGGTAATGAATATAAGGTGTTAGCGTATTGAACGAATATTGGAAATTATTTATGTCTCCTTCGAAATACCCAGAAAGATAATCTATGGGATCCAAATCTGAAGTCTTCCAGTCGGAAGTACAATGCACCAGCGTATATTTATAATTTTCCTGCCGGTTACTTAAATCGTCAAACGAAAGGGTAAGCCTATCGGCAGAACCCAGCTCGATGACCGGGTCTTTTAACTGGTTATCATTAGCATACAAAAGTACGTTCACAATGTTATCATCATAAACCCGGTCGGCATTGGTAATCTGAGCAGACAGGAAGAGTGGAGAAAAACCGGACAGAATAAAGAAAAAAATGATAAGCCCCTTCATGGAAATCACTTGCATTTACAAAACAAAAGTAGCGTTTTTACACCTAAAAATCAACCTGATGTGAATTTTTTTTAAACTTTAATTTAAACGTCTTGCTACCAAGAAAAAAAAAAATTACTTTTAATGCGTTAATAACTGTTAATTATTTAATTTGCGCCCTTAAAACTACATGAATTTATTTATATATGTCAACTGTTTTTTCTATTAAAAAAGGGCTCGACATCAGGCTGTTAGGTGATGCCGAGAGAACTGTCGTTGACCTTAAATCCCATTTGTTTGCCATCAAGCCACCTGATTTTACGGGCTGTTTTCCAAAGATACTGGTGAAGGAAGGTGATGAGGTGAAAGCCGGAAGTCCACTGTTTTTTGACAAATACCGTGAAGAAATTATTTTTACATCGCCTGTTAGTGGAAAAGTTGCCAATATCAGGCGCGGTGCCAAAAGAAAACTCCTGGAGGTTATTGTTGAATCGGACGGGGAAAATGCGTCGCTTGATTTTGGTGCAGCCAATCCTGCTAAGACAGAACGGGAAGTCATTACACAAAAATTATTGAAAAGTGGTCTTTGGCCGGCAATCCGGCAACGTCCCTATTCCGTTGTAGCCAACCCAAAAGACGAACCGAAGGCTATTTTTGTTTCGGCATTTGATTCTGCACCGCTTGCTCCCGATTATGATTTGATGGTTCACGGACACGGTGAAGAATTCCAGTCCGGTTTGGATGTTCTGGCCAGGCTGACCAATGGGAAGGTTTACTTGAATGTACATGATGAAAAAACCAAATCCAAGGTTTTCCTGAATGCCAAAAATGTGGAAATCAACCGTTTCAGAGGCGCCCACCCTTCAGGGAATGTAAGTATTCACATAAGTCGGTTGTCGCCCATCAACAAAGGGGAAATCGTTTGGTATGTTTATCCACAGGACATTCTGGCCATTGGCCGTCTTTTCCTTACGGGCAAACATGACACAACCCGCCTTATAGCACTAACCGGCTCGGAAGCAAAACGCCGGAGGTATTTTAAAACCCGTGTGGGAGCTTCTATTACTAATATGGTGAAAGACAATGTGGAAAAAGGTGACCTGCGCTACATCAGTGGCAACGTGCTTACTGGCGATAAAATAGACAAATCAGGTTTTGTGGGATTTTATCATTCGCAAACAACAGTTATCCCCGAAGGAAATTATTACGAATTGTTTGGCTGGGCGCTACCCGGATTTGGAAAGTTCAGCATATCACGCACCTTTCCCTCCTTTCTGTATCCCGACAAAAAGTACCGTCTCAACACTAACTTACATGGTGGCGAACGGGCTTACGTGATGACAGGAATGTTTGAAAAGGTATTTCCATTTGACATTTACCCCCTGCAACTTATTAAAGCCATTTTGGTAGAGGATATTGACCTGATGGAAAATCTGGGTATCTATGAAATTGATGCCGAAGATTTTGCGTTGTGTGAGGTAATTGATACTTCCAAAACGGAAATTCAGGAATTAGTACGCAACGGACTGGAGTTGATGCGTAAAGAAATGAGTTAATAATTCAGAAAATGAAAAAGATCGCATGAAAGCGTTAAGAAAATTTTTAGATAAACAAAAACCATATTTTCAACCGGGAGGAAAATTCGAAAAGTTTGAATCCACTTTCGATGCCTTTGAATCTTTCCTCTTTGTTCCTGATACGGTAACCCACAGTGGTGCGCATATTCGCGACGCCATTGACATGAAACGAACCATGTCGTTTGTGATTATGGGTGTTGTTCCTACCCTTTTGTTTGGGATGTGGAATGTCGGATACCAGCATTTTTTGTCCTTTGGTCAGCATCCCGATGTTCTGACAAACTTTCTCTATGGTTTGGGAAAGGTGCTGCCCATCATCATTGTTTCGTATGGCGTAGGACTGGGTATCGAATTTTTGTTTGCACAAATCCGGCATCATGAAGTAAATGAGGGATACCTTGTTACAGGAATTCTCATTCCACTTATTGTACCACCGGAGATTCCTTTGTGGGAACTGGCTGTTGCCGTCGCTTTTGCTGTGATTTTCGGAAAAGAGGTTTTTGGCGGGACTGGCATGAACGTCTTCAACCCCGCCCTCACGGCCAGGGCCTTTCTCTTCTTTGCCTATCCAGGAAACATGTCGGGAGAAAAAGTATGGATTGCCGACAAATTAGACAGCTTCTCCGGCGCTACACCACTGGGACAGGCGTTGGTTGGCAACTTCCACAACTTTCCCACGGCACACGATATGTTTTTTGGCTTTATACCGGGATCTGTGGGAGAGACATCTACCTTTTTAATACTGATAGGCGCATTATTTCTACTAATTACAGGTGTTGCCAGCTGGCGGATTATGCTTTCCGTTTTTGCCGGAGGTCTTATCATGGGATTGATTTTCAACTTATGGGGAGCTAACCAGTACATGGAACTGCCGGCATGGGAACACATGATTATGGGGGGCTTTGCCTTTGGTGCGGTCTTCATGGCAACCGACCCGGTAACTTCAGCGCAAACCACCCGGGGAAAGTACTATTACGGTTTCCTTATCGGGATGATGGCCATTTTAATCAGGGTTTTCAATCCGGCGTACCCCGAAGGAATGATGCTGGCCATCCTACTTATGAATGTGTTTGCACCTTTGATTGACCACATCATTGTGCAGTCGAATATTAAGAAACGTTTAAAAAGAGCCAAAATAGTGCTCACACAATAAGAAAATACGGGTATTATGTACACAAACGGATATATTTTCAGATATGCAGCCATCCTGGTGGTTGTGGCCGCTGCTTTACTTGCGCTGGCTGCCACACTTTTAAAGCCTTTTCAGGAACGTAATGAGGCCATCGAAAAAATGCGCGGTATTCTGACATCGGCTCAGGTTACAGAAGCCAATGCCAGCAATGCCATACCACTTTTTAATAAGTATATTGTTGAAGAGTTAGTTCTTAACCCCAAAGGAGATGTGGTGAATACTTACACCAAATTGCCCAAAGAAGATGCCCCTGCCTTTAAGTTGAATTTGAAAAAGGAGTATTACAATAAATCGCAGAAGAAGCCTTATCAATTGCCTCTCTATATCGCAGAAAAAGATGGACAGAAAATCTATATCATTCCCATGAGGGGCACTGGATTGTGGGGACCAATTTGGGGAAATATAGCCCTCACCTCCAATTTTAAAACCGTTGTAGGCGTGTTCTTTGATGACGAATCGGAAACTCCCGGTCTGGGTGGCGAGATTGCCAAGCCCAAATTTCAAAAACAATTTGTGGGCAAAACCATTTTTGATAATAATGGCAAATTTACTTCCATAGACGTGGTGAAAGGCGGAATACAAAAGCTGGCTGCTTCTCAACGAATTCATGGTGTGGACGCCATTTCCGGTGGAACTATCACCAGCAAAGGTGTGGATGCCATGTTGCGCGACGTTTTGGAAAGTTATTTACCTTATATAAAGAGTCATCAATAAGATTTTAATTATGAGCACAGAAAAGACAGAACGGGAATCTTTATTTTCTCCCAAAAATATGAAGCTGATTACCGGGCCGCTCAACATGAACAACCCAATTACGGTTCAGGTTCTCGGCATTTGTTCCGCTCTCGCGGTCACAGCAAAGCTAAAGCCAGCTATTGTAATGGCTTTAGCTGTGATGGTAGTTACGGGTTTCTCCAATTTACTAGTATCCCTTTTACGAAACGGTATTCCACCCAGAATACGGATTATTGTCCAGCTCGTTGTTGTAGCCACGCTGGTTATTCTCGTTGACCAACTGCTGAAAGCTTTCCTCTTTGATGTAAGCAAACAACTTTCCGTATTTGTGGGGTTAATTATTACCAACTGTATCATTATGGGACGTCTGGAGGCCTTTGCCATGGCCAACAAACCTTGGCCGGCCTTCCTGGATGGTATCGGAAACGGGCTGGGCTATGGTCTCATCCTGATTATCGTAGCCTTTTTCAGAGAGTTATTGGGTTCGGGAACTCTATTCAACTATCAGGTGATTCCGCAAAGCCTATACAATGCAGGTTATGTGAATAACGGCATGATGATTTTGCCTCCCATGGCACTCATTACCGTTGGCGTTATCATCTGGGTACAACGTTATTATAAAAGAACATTAATTGAGAAATAGACACAACCTTAAAGTATCAGATTATGCATGAAATAATTAACATTTTTGTCAAGTCCATTTTTGTTGACAACATGGTATTTGCCTATTTCCTTGGCATGTGTTCCTTCCTCGCTGTCTCCAAAACTGTTGATACTTCGGTAGGATTAGGTGCGGCGGTCATTTTTGTCCTCGGCATCACAGTACCTGTAAATTACCTGCTGAATGACTATATCTTAAAGCCGGGAGCGCTGGCATGGATTGATCCGGCTTTCGCCAAAGTGGATCTGAGTTTCTTAAGTTTTATCATCTTCATCGCTATCATTGCTGCCATTGTACAGCTGGTAGAAATGGTAGTTGAGAAATTTTCGCCATCACTGTATAATTCACTGGGGATTTTTCTCCCGTTGATTGCCGTAAATTGTGCCATCCTGGGTGGCTCGTTGTTTATGCAGCAGCGCGATTATCAGAGCCTCGGACAAGCCACCGCCTTTGGCGTTGGGTCAGGTGTTGGTTGGTTTCTCGCTATTGTGGCCATTGCTGCTATTCGCGAAAAAATCCGTTATTCAAAAGTTCCACCCGCCTTACGGGGAATAGGAATCACATTCATCTTAACCGGGCTCATGGGAATTGCCTTTATGAGCTTTTTGGGTATTAAATTATAAAAAGAATAGAAAAGATGACCATTTTATCAATAGGTACCAGTACTATCGTTTTGCTAAGCATCGCCATTTTTTTGATTATTATTATGCTTTTAGTGGCTATTTTAAGCTTTGCACAAGCCCGGTTAATGCCACAGGGGAAAGTAAAAATCAAAATTAATGATGAAAAAGAGTTAGAAATTAATCCTGGTTCTACACTGCTTTCGACACTTGCTAATGAAAAAATCTTCCTGCCTTCGGCCTGCGGTGGCGGTGGAACTTGTGGTATGTGCAAGGTACAGGTAAACTCCGGTGCGGGGAGTATCCTGCCCACGGAAAAAGGTTTCTTTACTCGCAAAGAGCAGATGCAAAACTGGCGGTTGGGATGTCAGGTGAAAGTGAGAGAAGATATGGAAATTGCTGTGGCTCCCGAAATTTTTGGCATCAAGAAATGGGAATGTGAAGTGGTATCTAATCATAACGTGGCTACTTTTATTAAAGAGTTTGTGGTGAAACTTCCCGAAGGTGAGCACATGGATTTCCGATCCGGCGGTTATATCCAGATTGATGTACCCAAAATCGAAGTGGATTTCAAAGATATGGATATTGAGGACGAATACCGTAGCGACTGGGACAACTTCCACATGTGGGATTTGAAGATGAAGAACCCGGAACCGATTTACAGAGCATACTCTATGGCCAACCATCCGGCCGAAGGCAACATCATTATGCTCAACATCCGTATTGCCACCCCGCCTTGGGATCGTAAGAAAAATGGCTTTATGAAAGTAAATCCGGGAATTTGCTCCTCTTATGTCTTTTCCAGAAAACCTGGTGATAAAGTGACCATCTCAGGTCCTTATGGGGAATTTTTCATCAAAGATACCCAACGTGAAATGATGTTTATCGGCGGCGGTGCCGGGATGGCACCCATGCGCTCACACATTTTCCATCTTTTCCAAACAGAACACACCAAGCGTAAAGCAACCTTCTGGTACGGGGGACGTTCACAGAAAGAACTTTTCTATGTTGACCAGTTTGAAAAAATTCAACAGGAAAATCCCAATTTTAATTTCGAGGTGGCTCTCTCAGAACCGCTTCCGGAAGATAAGTGGGAAGGAAAAACAGGTTTTATCCATCAGGTAATTTTCGACTCTTACCTGAAAAACCATCCTGAACCGGAAGAAATTGAGTACTACTTATGCGGTCCGCCCATGATGATTAGCGCTGTACTGAAAATGCTGGATGACCTTGGCGTACCGGAGGAGATGATTATGTTTGACGACTTCGGAAGTTAAAAAGGACTATACACAATCAATTAAAGCGGAAATATCCTTTGGATATTTCCGCTTTTTTGCGACTGGTAACTTTTATAGAAAGAAGAACAAGTAAATTAGTGTGCCCGTTATAACCAGATAAAGAATAGAATATTTATGGAAGTCAATCCAGATGCTTCTTTCTTTCACAAAACGCAAAGCAATAATGTTAGCCAGTGAAGCCATCACCAGTCCGTTGCCACCGGCATTTACACCATAAGCAATGGTAAGCCAGCCGGTACTGAATTTGGACATGAAAATGGTGGCCGGTACATTACTCATCACCTGCGAGAAAAGCAGTGAGCTGAGAAAAATATCGGAAGGTTGGGACAAGTCGAACTGTGAAACAAATTTTGCCACAAACGGAACCTCACTCATCAAATGAAAATCAATAAACATCACCATAAACAGTAGCAACAAAGCCCAGTCGGTTTTGAAAAATATTTTTCTGTAAAAGATGAGATAAATGAAGACAACAACAGCCAAAGCATAATAAGCAACGCCAAATTCGATAGAGGCAATAAAACCGGTTAACAAGATTATAGAGTGGGTAAACATCTTGATGTCCACACCATTATTGTATTGTTTGCTATGAAAAGACAACTTCTTGGAAGGAAACGAAATCCATACAAACACGACAAGCACGACTGACAACACGACAAAAAGCGGAGCCATTTCCCCAACAAACCGGAAAAAAGAGATATCCCATCGGTGCCATAGGAACAAATTTTGCGGATTGCCCACAGGCGTCAAAGCGGAACCCACATTGACAGCAAGCGCCTGGAAAATAATAAGCTTTTTCACATCATTTTTAATGACATCCCGGAGACCCAGTGTTAACGGAACTGTAATAAAAAGAGCAATGTCGTTGGTAAGAAACATTGCCAGTATCCCGGAGAGTGTAACAAGCGCAAAGGCCAATCCTCTTTCGGTAGCCGTTTTTGTGAGCAGATTACGGGAAAGACGACCGAAAAAGGCACTTTCTTTAATGGCTGTAACCACCATAAGCAGTCCGGCCAGATTCAGAACAGTGTGCCAGTCAACAAAATTTGGGTAATAAGAAATCTGCTCCGGATAAACCACCACAAGCAGGAGCAACAGCACAAGAAAAGGGGAAAAAACGAGATTTTTCATCAAAAACAGATGCGCTTTGCTCTTTTCAATCTTATGTTGCGGCATATCCATGATAACACATTGAAAGTTTCTGTCGCAAAATTCGGTCATTTTTTGGTTTCTTCACAAATTATCCTTTGTAATTTATTCTTAACGCTTCCTACAAATCAATAAATCTGAAAAAGTGTTACTCCTCAAAAGGAACAAGCTACACACTCAGGCCTTCTATCATCAGCGTTCCAGCCTATCCGGCCTCTTTCGATATAAATCTTATATCGAGCTCAGGTTAAAAGATTTGCAAATATTTCCTTTTATTATCTCTTTTTAAATTTTTTAATAAAGTACTTGACTTTTATTAAAATTTTTATTTTCTTTGTCTGTACCTTATATTTATAATTATGCCTTTATTCGAACATGGGGATTTTTTAAGTAAGCTTACACGCGTAGAAATGAAAAAACATTTCCAAAAAAAGCGTATAGTACGCACTTTGAATTTACACGGATCATTAAGTATTGCCGAGATGGCGAAATATGTCGAAGTCAGCACTCCTACTATGCAGGGGTTACTGGATGAGCTGATAGAGGAAGACATTGTCAAATCGATGGGAGCAGGATCATCAAAAGGTGGACGGCGACCAACACTATACGGTTTGCGCAGGAAAGCCTTTTATGTTTTATCCATCGACATCGGAACACACTCCACCCGTTTTGCCATTTTCGACAGTGCTAACAAAAAAGTAATGCCTGTTCAGGAAATTCCATTACTGCTGAAAAACGATATGGCGTCAGTAAAAAAAATTTATGAGGCAGCTATGTTGCAGGTGAAAGAGTCAAAAATTAAACCCGAACATATACTTGGTGTTGGCATTGACATGCCGGGCTTAGTTGAGCGGGATAAAGGCATTAACCATAGTTTGTTCAATTTTGAGAAACCCATCGCCGAAATTTTCAGCCGGTTATTTAACAAACCCGTTGTAATTGAAAATGATGCGCAGGCAAAAGCTCTCGCTGAATTCCGTTTTGGAAAAGCTGTGGGGAAAAAACATGTTTTGGTCATCCAGATTGGCTGGGGAGTTGGGATGGGCATGATACTTAACGGTAAACCTTATTACGGAGCACGAGGCTTTTCCGGTGAATTTGCCCACATTCCCATGGTAGATGAGAAAGGTTATCTGTGTAGTTGTGGTATGCGCGGATGTCTGGAAACCGTTAGCTCAGGAGCTGCTTTGCGGCGTTATGCCATCGAAGGAATTGAAGCCGGTGAGATGACATTGATTCAGAACATGGCAAACGAAAAAACAGAACAAATTACCCCGCGTCTGATTATCGCCGCTGCACATAACGGAGACCAGTTTGCCATCAGTATTATTTCGAAAATAGGATTTGATTTGGGAAAAGGAATTGCCTCACTGGTCCAGATTTTAGATCCGGAAATGGTCATACTTGCCGGACGGCTTGCCGATGCCGGAACTTATCTGGTAACCTCTGTCAACCAAGGGCTGCAACAATACTCCTTTGCCATAATTCGTAAAGATATGGAGTTAACAATTAGCGAACTGGCTGAAGAATCCAGCTTACTTGGAAATGTCATTAGCTTGTTAGAGATGATTTTTGAAAGTTAGTAATATAAGTTTTTGTTTTTCTATGTTTAACTTTTATTGCTAATGTCGAATTAACCGACATCTTTTTATTAACAGCAGGTGATTATCTCCCCTGCTTTTGATAACTTTTTTAGTGTGTTTCAGGGCAACCGGGATAATTTGTAATTTGCTTAAAACGATTATTTTGATCAGGTTGCTATATAAATTCGGTTGCCCTGTTTTTTCAAAATGTTTAAAAAATGGATATGGAATTTTTCATGCCCGTCCAATCGCACTTTATTTCCCGGCAGGGTAATGGGCAACAACACTCACGCATTCCTTACATGGTAGTAGATAATTTTATAGATAAATAAAGTTATGGCAAAAAGAAATGGCATACTAAAAACACTCAAAATATAAATAGATGGATTGGTATTAAGAATTCGATAATTAAAGTGCTTAAACATAAGGCAATGAAAAACCCTCTACGTTCTAAAATTCTAACTATCCTCTTGATTCTTTTGTCATTGAACCTTTATTCGCAGGTTACCCCGAGCATGATGGGTGGTAACATGGAGCAAAAAATGGAATTCAGCCACAAACACAAAACACCGAGTACCAGATTTGACATCAATGGAAAAGGCATCGTGCCATTGCATACCAACAAAACAAGTGGCTTATCCAAAATAGTATTCGGCTTCATGCCCGATTGGGAGTACACAAGTGGAGCCAATAATGATATGCACTATGAACTGCTTACCCATGTAGCCGCTTTTGATTTTTTGACATCCTCCAATGGTTCAATAAAATATCCGGATGCATGGCCATGGACAGATGTTATCAATGCTGCCCATGCTAAAGGGACAAAAGTTATTATGGCCATCACCAATTTCGGCGGAAGCGAAAAAGCCCCGGATGTAGCCCATAGCTTATTAACAAATACGAATGCGAAAAATATTCTGTTCAATAACATCAAGAATATCATAACTACTTATAAATTAGATGGTGTGAATATTGATTTTGAAGCTATGAACAGCACTGACCGTGGCAATTTATTAAATTCATTCCTGAGCGATTTGACCAACTTCATCCACACCGAATTGCCAGGTAAAGAAGTTTCTTTCGATGGGCCGGCCGTAAACTGGAGCGGTTGGGACATCGATGGGCTGGCACAAAGTGTTGATTATATTTTTATTATGGGTTACGATTATAACGGTAGCTGGAGCAAAAATACCGGCCCCGTAGCTCCACTGTCGTGTACAAATGGAGACCATTGCATTGAGTACGACTTAACACACACTTATGGCAAGCCTTTGTCAAAATATCCCCAAAAATTAATTCTCGGTGTTCCATATTACGGAAAATACTGGAAAACAATCACTGGAAATGCAGGCTCAGTAGTAACAAGCTTTGTGAAATCAACATTTTACAGAAATGCCGTTATCGATGTGGAAAACTATGGCGGTTTTATTTGGGACAATACTTCACAAACCCCGTGGTATAGATGGCAATCGGGAGGTTGGAACCAGGTTTGGAACGATAACGAAAGAAGTCTGGGGAAGAAATACGATTTTGCCTTGACTGAAAATATCGGCGGTATTGGTATTTGGGCATTAAATTATGATGGAAACAGAACAGAATTGTGGAATCTTATCAGTACCAAATTCGCCGGAGAAACAACACCAATTCCATCCAGGCCAAAATCTCCGGCCATCCTAAGTAAAAATGATACATCCGTTACTATAAAATTCAGACCAGGCAACTATGCCGACAGCTATCGTATTTATCAAAGCACTGATAACCTTCATTATATGATGGTGAAAGAGACCACTGACACCATTACCGACATTCGGAGATTGGTAACAGATTCTGTTTATTATTTTAAAATGACTTCGGTAAATACAGCTGGTGAATCAAACAAAACAAAGGTCCTGGCTGCCATTCCCGGCGACAGAAATACTGACTTTCTCATCGTAGACGGCGTTGAACGGCGCAGCTTTGATGCCATCACACAATACAAATATCCCATGACCCGGATGGGATATACTTTCTCCTCTGCTTCCAATGAAGCGGTTATGGATGGAGTGGTGAACATGGAAGATTTCAAATTTATCATTTGGATGTTACTGGACGAAAGTACTGCTGACGATACGTTTAACAAAACCGAGCAGGCCAAAGTAAAAGAATTTATTGACAATAACAAAGGTGTGTTCATCGTTTCCGGTTCCGAAGTGGGATGGGATCTAGTAGAAAAAGGGGACGCTACAGACAAAAATTTCTACGAAACTTATTTCAAAGCCAAATACATCAGCGATGACCCTGGAGCTGCCAAAACATACTACACGGCCGAAGACAATAATAATGAGATTTATCATTTTGATGATGGTACGCACGGGATTGCAAATATCGGCTATCCCGACCTGATTAAACCTTATGGCGGCTCGGTGGAGTCATTCACCTACCCGGGGGTGGCCGTAAGCAGCGGAGTAGCCGGAGTAAGTTACAAAACGGCAACCAGTGGCATGGAATATCTGGCTTTCCCCATTGAAGCCGTATATGAAGACAGCGAAAGAAAATATCTTCTCAATTATATATTCCGGAACTACAGCGATATACTTTCTGTCGAAAATAATTTTATCCAAACACATATCCGGATTTACCCTAACCCAACCGGAGGCCTACTCACAATTTCCTATCCAAACACCATAAAAATCCACAAAGTTGAGCTATTTGACATGTACGGACGGAAACTCATAGATGTCTCTAACAGCCGGCGCATTAACTTAAGCAGGTACCCCAGAGGTATTTATATAGTGAAAATTGAGGATGAAAAGGGCAGACAAGGCAGCTTTAAAGTGATGAAGCGATAGACAATTTTTATTCTCTTGCTGGCAGTAACTCCCACGAGTAATGAGGTCCGGAACAGAACGGAGTACCTATCTACAAAATACGGATAAAAGGAGGTTTTCCCAAAACAGACAACCATAGAAGTATTGATCCGGCAAAGTGTTTACCCCTCAATCGGGTTATTTTTCTGCTTTTGGATTAAAACATCGGAGTTGTTTAAAAACTTTTAACCTGAGTTCGATATAAGCTTTGCTCACAGTTTCAGATAATTAGTCCAAAAACGACTCAAATTTACGAAGTATTATCGGGATAATTATCGAAATTTACTAGTAGGAAAATCTTATACCGAGCTCAGGTTTTTAGAATACTACTTTTTCTACAGCCAACATATTTTCTATATCCGAGTTCAGCAACTGCAGCGTACGCATGTTGGCATCCAGCTCCCTTAGGATTTCTTTCCTTTTGTCTTCGACCATATCCTTTAAACCTCCAAACAAGTCGGAATAATAATTTATTCCCTCCTTTAAATGCCGGGCAAAACCTAACAAGTATTTTTCTTGTTTAACATTTACTGAAACTCTGGTTTCCTCAATTTTATTTTTCAGAAAATCAATATATATTTTCAGCTCTTTGATAAACATGTTTGGACGGTCAGTTCTCGTGATAACGTTTGTCTTCCCGTATATGTGATCAATAAGCTCTTTTAAGCTCATTTTTTTTGAAAAATAGGCCATATTCGGCCCCGGGCAAACAGAAACGCCCTCACCTTCAATTTTGGTATCTATGTTATTTACCAGCAAGGCAGAAGTACCCAGGCCGACGCAGAGGCATGATTTGTCAATAATTTTCCCGAACCTGGTACGATGTTCCTCCGGTGTCAGTGACTCTTTATTTAATTCCTTTAATTTTAATTGCTGATAACGACGTGAGGCTGTACACAACGGTTTATCAGAAAATTCCTTATCAGAAAGTAGAAATCTTTTAGGACAAGCACTTCCTAACACACCTTTATCGAGTAGGGCACGTTTTTCAATATCTTTGGTATTACCTTTGAGGCTGTTGAAAGGAACTCCTAATGGCGAAATGTTACTTAAATACAGGTCATTTTCTTTGGCCTCTAATAACTTATTCAGTGTTATTTCATCAACGTTTGATGCTTCCGGAACCAAAAGAAAAGGAGTGCCCCAGCCAACGGAATCAACTTTATAGTGATCAATTAGAAACTGATGCTCGTCGGATGTACCAACACCTCCCTGAGCAGTAATTTTCAAAGGCAATATATCTTTTGGTATCGTACGATTTTTACTGGAAAGCGCCCTGACAATAATCTCGTAAACAGACTGAATTAGTGTGTCCCGGTTGTCTCTGAACTCCGCTAAAATGGGCCCCATCAAATAACCTTCGGTGGCAAAAGCATGCCCTCCACAATTCAGTCCCGATTCAATTCTGTATTCCGAAACCCACAGTCCTTTTTTTGCAAGAAACTTACCCTGAATCAGAGCAGATCTGTAATCACTGACTTTTAAAATAATCTTCTTTTTTATTTCTCCGTTTTCATCCGGATAAAAGTCATTAAATTGTTCCATATAACCATACAAGCGGGGGTTCATCCCAGCCGACAGGACAAGCGAAGAGCTTAAATCGCTGTTTGCATATCCCCTTAGTGCGGCATGAGCATCGTTATATTCTATAGGCAATTTCTCTCCATTCTTATAATTATCTTTATTAATTTTGGTCATGATATTCACATCAATACTTCCCATTGATAAGTTATCCTTTAACCAGTCCCTAATTTCATCAAGATGAATATATTTGGCTGCTAAACTCCTGAATTCACGTTTCAAAGCAGAGCTGTCCGGTAACAAATTAAAGTATTCTTTTATCTCATTACTTTTCTCAATAGTGGCACCTTTTAATTCATCGAATTTCTTCTGTGCCAAATTGTTAATCAGATTCAGATAGGATGTAATACGTTTTGCTCTGAAATCATCTGTTTTCTCCGTAATCTCACTATAAGGAATTTCATATTTACCGCAATACATCTTTCGTATCTTTTCCAGAAGTATATCATCAACAAGTGAAATGACAGAATCAATTCCGTATTGAGAAACCTTCAGTGGCGTATCAATGCTAAACCCGATTCCCATAACAGGAATGTGAAATGAATGTGTTTTTCTCATTATAAATAGTTTGTTATTAACAATGAAGTACTATTACTTGAACGTAAATACCGTACAGAATTTGGGGTCAAAGGTATTGCTTTTTTGTGTAGTTCGACTAATCGTTAAAAGATTTGATACCCTAACTATTGTTGTGAATACGCCATCATCACACCAAGTGTATTGAGTACAATAAGTTGGAGAAATTTTCGAATGATGGAGGAAGGCGAATATTTTATTAACCTGAGCACGACATAAGCTTTGCTCAGGTTATTAACAAAAGTAGTAGCGCAGCGACAACGGGATTGCTTTTCCTTAAACGACTTCAATAAGTGGAGATTATTACCATACCGTATAATTTCAACTATTTTCCAACAAAAGTTACCTGAGTTTGCCAAAAATGTACTTATTTTGTCCTGCCCAAAAGCAAAGGCGATCTTATCTTAAAGCCATGAAAAAATACATTCTTTCCGGAACAGTTATCTTTCTGATCTCCACATTGTTTCTTTTTTCGTGTTCTCAAAAAAAAGAGATTCAACCCATTCATCTGAAAGGAGAAGCACAAGGTACCTATTATAATATGGTCTATTACGATGCGCAAAACCGCAACTTCCATTCGCAGGTTGATTCCATTCTCAAAGCATTTGACAGGTCAGTTTCTTTATGGCTTCCCAACTCTATTTTGTCGCGTGTAAATAGTAATGATACAAGTGTAGTGTTAGATAATAATTTTATAGGCAACTTCAACTACTCCCAACAGGTGAGCAAAGCCACCGATGGTGCTTTCGATATGACAGTAGGCCCGCTTGTAGAAGTGTGGGGCTTTGGTTTTGAAAGCCGGGAAAAAGTAGGAAAACACCTCGTGGACAGCCTGTTGCCTCTGGTGGGCTATAAAAAAATAAAGATTGTAAACGGGAAAGTTATTAAAGCGTATCCAGGGATGCAAATTGATTTTAATGGTATTGCCCAAGGTTACTCTGACGATGTGGTCGGTCGCTTTTTCGACAGCCGCGGTATCCATAACTACCTGATTGACATAGGTGGTGAAGTGAAAGGCAAAGGAGAAAAACCCGATGGTTCCTCTTGGCGTGTGGGCATTGAGAAACCTGCTGCCGACAAGGATTCTCCCCGAATACTAAAAGCCGTCATCGCCCTCAATAACATGTCAGTGGCTACCTCTGGAAGTTACAGAAAATATTACGAAGAAAACGGAATACGCTATTCACATACCATCGATCCCAAAACCGGATATCCGGTGCAACATTCGCTACTGAGTGTTTCTGTACTGACGAAAAACACCGCTCTGGCCGATGCTTATGCCACCGCTTTCATGGTAATGGGTTATAAAAAATCGCGTGCCTTTGTGGAGAGTCACCCTGGTATGGAGGCCTTTTTTATCTGGTCAGCCAAAGACAAAAGCTTTAAGAATTACGCCACTCCGGGGTTTAAAAAACTAATCATCGAACGATTCAATTAATGCTTCCGGTTTAATAGAAAATGATTATTTTTGAAAACTAAAAAGAACAAACCATGAAGAGGGGTATACTACTTTTTGCTCTACTGCTGAGCGGTCTTCTGATAAAAGCACAAGATACAACAAAAACAGATCTTGCCATCGCCAGAGATCTTGTAAGCCACGATGTTGCCAGCGTAAAAGAGGCGCTGACCGGATTGGGGCTGACATTTCAGATTATCAAAGAGAGATCCCATAAAGCTTCCGCATTTGTGGAAGGAAGCAAAAACAACATGAAGAAATGGGTGTTTGAAATGAAACGTGGCGATACCAAAGGAATGAAGAGAATCACCGATATTATCGTAATCTACGATATGGACAATGGTGGTGATTTTTTTGATATGAAACGTTACGGCGAACCTGTGAAGAAAGTGAGAATCAACGGAAGAAAGGTCAAGTTTAAACTTTTGCAAGGTAGAAAAGTCAGCACATTAGAGGTATCGGTAAAATAAGTTCTTCCGGTTTATTAGAACATGTCCAGCGTTTTGTCACCTTCACTGTCATCAAATATATCCAGTTGGTTTGATGTAGCATAATATTTTCGTGAAACTTCTTTGGAGAAATTTTCTGTGTAATACCTTATGCTTTTCTTAATGAGTTTGGTTGGTGTGGTTTTTCGTGCCCGGCAATAATTCTTAAGTGATTTCATCTGTTTTGCCGAAAGCTTGAAACTCACCACTTTGTACTGATGTTTTTTTCTGTACCACTTTCCCATAGATGTTCCGGTTTTTTTACCCCGCTAAAGATAGACAAAAATCGCAACCTCCACTAAGCTGTTGAAAAATTGTGAATAAGATATTTGTGCTGAATTTTTGTACAGGAGAAATAAAAAAATCCTGCAACAACCGCTTGATAACAGCCTGACGATTGAATGACCTGTCCTGTTATTTCAGCAGCCCCATAACCTTTTCCGCGTAAGCATTGGCCTTTTCCATACTTGTAGATTCTGCATAAACACGTATTATCGGTTCCGTATTGGAAGTTCGCAACTGTACCCAGCCATCAGGAAAATCAATTTTCAAGCCATCGATATCCAGCATGGGAAATTCTGCGTAAGCACGCCGTACACGGTCAAAAAGTTTTGGCACCAGGATTTTCGATTTCAGGGCGATTTTATTTTTAGAAATAAAATAATCGGGATATGTGGCTCGCAACTGCGATACTTTTATTTCCCGTTTGGCAAGATATGTAAGGAAAAGCGCGGTGCCAACCAGTGCATCCCGGCCGGAATGTAATTCGGGATAAATCACACCACCGTTACCTTCTCCACCGATAACGGCCTGTGTCTCTTTCATTTTCGCAACTACATTTACTTCACCCACGGCCGCTGCAACATATTTTCCACCTAATTTTTCGGTAACATCGCGTAACGCCCGCGTAGAAGAGAGGTTAGAAACCGTATTTCCCTGAGTATGTTGCAAAACATAATCAGCAACAGCCACCAGTGTATATTCTTCCCCAAACATCTCCCCGTTTTCCATAATAAATGCCAGCCTGTCCACATCCGGATCGACCACAATGCCCAAATCAGCTTTTTCGGTAACTACTTTGGCCGAAATCTCCGTCAGGTTTTCCGGCAACGGTTCCGGGTTATGGGTAAATTCGCCGGTCGGTTCACAATTCAGTTCAACAATTTCTTTTACGCCAAGTGCTTTCAGCAGCCTGGGTATAGCCAGTCCGCCGGTAGAGCTTACCCCATCCACAACTATCTTGAAACCGGCTTTGGCAATCAGATTTTTGTCCACAAGCTTTAGCTGAAGCACGGCATCGATGTGCCGGTCGATAAAACTATCGTCTTCCGTTACGGTTCCCAGCTCATCCACCGGGGCAAAATTAAAATTCAGATTCTTTGTGTATTCAAAAACCTGTTTCCCCTCTTCTTCTGATAGGAATTCACCTTTCTCGTTAAGCAACTTCAAGGCATTCCACTGTTTGGGATTGTGGCTGGCCGTAAGGATAATACCACCATCCGATTGTGTTTGGAGGACAGCCATCTCCACAGTAGGAGTCGTGGAAAGCCCGGTGTTGATGATGTCTGCCCCCATTCCCACGGCAGTGGAAACCACAAGACCTTCCACCATTTTCCCCGAAATACGGGCATCGCGACCCACCACAAGACGTATGGTTTTTTTGTCGTGGCGCTTTTGATGGAAATATACAAAGGCTGCTGTATATTTGACAATGTCGATGGGACTGAGATTTTTACCGCTTTCCCCACCGATGGTTCCACGGATACCTGATATTGATTCGATTAACGTCATTTCTAATGGTAAGATTAAGATTGCAGGACTTCCTTATGGAAACTACCTTGTGCAAAATTAGTGAAATATCGTCCCCTACTGAAAAAAGATTACTTATTTTCGCTTTATATTAAAGGAATGAGGAGATGCATTTTTATGTTGGTATAAATCTTAAATTTGCAGCAGAATTTTAACCTATGGATGAAGAATTTGATTGGCAACAGGACGATGAAACAAATGAGCTGGTAAGCCGTTTTGAGGAGTTGTTGGCATCGGGAGAAGGTCATTTTTTTGATGTGGAGGAGTTTGAAGCTATCATCGATTATTACCTTGATGTTCAGCAAACAAGTCTGACTCACTCTGCTATTGAGTGGGCGCGGGCACAGCATCCCGGCAGTAATTCTTTCAAAATAAGAGAGGCCAGACTTTACACACAGGAAGCAAAGTACAACCAGGCATTGAAAATTTTGAATGATTTGGATACGCTGGAAAATGGTAATGAGGAGTATTATCTGGCAAAAGGTGAGATATACAGCCTGATGGATAAGCATGAGCAAGCCATTGCCGCTTATAAAAAAGTGATGGAGACAACCGAGCGCCCGGAGGAAATTCTCTCCAATATTGCATACGAGTACGAAAGCCTCAACGATTATCCCAACGCTTTACGCCATTTGACAAAAGCGCTGGAACTCCGCCCCGAGTCAGAAGACCTTATTCAGGAGATTGCTTTTTTCTTCGAGCTTACCAGCCGTGAAGAAGAAGCCATCGAATTTTTCGGGAATTTTTTAGATCGACATCCTTACTCAAAATTTGCATGGTTTAATCTCGGTATTTTTTACAGTAATCAGGAGCTTTTCGAGAAAGCCATCCAGGCTTACGAATTTGCCGTGGCCATTGATGATGAATTTGCTTCTGCTTATTTTAACATGGCCAATGCTTACACAAGTATTCAACAATATCGCAAAGCCATCAGCCTTTACGAAGAAACGCTAAAACTGGAAAAACCCGATGCCATAACCTATTGCTATATTGGCGAATCATGGGAAAACCTGGACAACCTCGAAAAAGCATTAATACATTACAACCATGCACTTGACTTGGATGATAAGCTGGCCGATGCCTGGGGTGGAGTAGCCCGTGTTTTTGTCCGCCAGAATATGGAGAAAACGGCCATTAAATATTACGAAAAAGCTATTCAACTAGCTCCCCAGCAGGATGATCTGAAGTTCGAACTGGCCGTGCTTTTCCTGCGTAACCATAACCTTGACAAAGCTGGCCCCCTCTTTGAGGAGGTGGTAAACCACAACAGCCATTACGTAGAAGCCTGGCTCAATTACTCATTGGTTTTAGCTTTACAGGACAAGTTTTCGGAAGCCGTTGGCATCCTGACCAAAGCATTAAAAGATAATGATTCGGATGCCAAGATTTTGTATAGACGTGCCGGCTACCTGTACCGTACCGGAAAAATTGAAGAAGCTTTTTTTGATATTGAACATGCTGTAAAGTTGAACTTTGATGAACATCAGGATTTACTACAGTACCTCCCGGAACTACTTGACGAACCGCGGTTTGTTGAAATTCTGGATCTATATAAGAAACCCAATAGTTAATAAAAAAATATAAAAATGAATATTACGCTGAAATTTATTCCCAAAAGACCTTCACAGCCCAGAGCTAACGGCATTTCAATGGTTATGGACAAAGGCATCGGGATGAACCAGGCTGCAGATTTAGTAGAAACTGCAGGAAGCCTTATTGATCTTCTGAAACTCGGTTTCGGCACCTCTTACGCCAATCCGAATGTGAAGAAAAAAATTGCTCTTTACAAGAAACAAGGTATCCGTGTTTATCCTGGTGGAACACTTTTCGAAGCATTTGCCATCAGAGATCAGTTTGATGACTTCCGTCGTTTTCTGGATAAACTGGGTTTTGATGCGGTTGAAATCTCAGACGGGTCCATGGAAATAGATCACGACAAAAAATGTGAATATATCCATACACTAGCCAAAGACTTTTTAGTAGTGTCGGAGGTAGGCTCAAAAATTGCGGGGCTGGAGATTCCTATATCTCAATGGGTTTCTCAAATGCAACTGGAACTAGAAGCTGGCTCTTTCAAAGTAATTGCCGAAGCCCGCGAAAGTGGCACGGTGGGTATTTACGATATACACGGGAAGGCCAATTTTGAGCTTATCAGCGAGATTTCCAAACAATTGCCGCTGGACAACATTCTGTGGGAAGCGCCCCAAAAATTACAACAGGTATGGTTTATCAAACATTTTGGTGCCAACGTGAACCTTGGAAATATTGCTCCCACGGAAATTATCCCGTTAGAAACCTTGCGCCTGGGCTTACGAGGTGATACATTTATGCATTTTTTACCCGATGAACTTAAGCAATAGATAGTCTGTGTCAGGGAACAGAATACAACTCCAAAAGAAATCTCCCCATGGAAAACACATCTTTACAAGCTTTGCTCAAGAGTCAGCAGCATTTTTTTTCAAGCGGCAAAACTCGTGAGCTCTCAACCAGGAAAGAGGCTTTGAAAAAGTTGCGTTCTGCCATCCTTATGCACGAAGAGGAGCTTTACCAGGCGTTGCACAAAGACTTACATAAATCACCTTTTGAATCGTATGCTACTGAAATCGGTTTTGTACTTGATGAATTGCGCTTCCATCTGAAAAAGCTACACAAATGGGTCAAACCCAAGAGAGTAAGTTCTTCCATTGTGAGCTTCCCGGCAAAGGGTTATAAAACAAACGAACCCCTTGGAACCGTTTTGATTATAGCCCCTTGGAACTATCCTTTTCAGTTGATGATAGCTCCTTTGATTGGTGCTGTTTCCGCTGGCAATACGGTGATTATAAAACCGTCTGAGATTGCCGAAAATACAGCACTGGTCATCGAGAAGATCATTAACAACAGCTTTGAAAAAAAATACATTCATGTAGTTACCGGTGGGGTGGAAATGTCGCAAGCACTGTTGAAGCTCAAGTTCGATCATATCTTCTTCACAGGAAGTCCGCGCGTGGGGAAAATAGTGATGCAATCGGCAGCAAAACAGATGATTCCGGTTACCCTCGAGCTGGGCGGGAAAAGTCCGTGCATTGTGGACGAAACAGCACCTCTGAAGCTAACTGCCAGGCGGATTGTCTGGGGGAAAATGCTGAATGCCGGCCAAACATGTATTGCCCCCGATTATCTTTATGTTCATGAAAAAATAAAAGAGCCATTGGTGAAAGCGATCATTGCCGTCATCAAAAAGGCCTTTGGTGAAGATGCCCGTAAGAGCCCTGACTTCCCACGCATCATCACCCGTGCCAATATGGAGCGGCTGGCTTCTTTGCTTGACGGAGCCAAAATTGCTTATGGCGGTCATTACGACAAGGAAGAGAAATATTTTGAGCCTACTATTCTTGATGAGGTCAGTTTTGACCTCCCGGTGATGCAACAGGAGATTTTTGGTCCCATTTTGCCTGTACTTACGTTCTCCGGGCCGGAGGAAATAATTTCTCAGGTGAATGCCCGCCCGCGGCCGCTGGCGCTGTATGTCTTTTCCAAAAGCCGCTCCTTTCAGAAGAAGATTATCGGCAACATCCCTGCCGGTGGCGTCACAGTGAATGACACTTTGATGCACATTGCCAGCAACAAGCTGCCATTTGGCGGTGTGGGCAACAGCGGAATTGGGAAATATCACGGCTATTATAGCTTTGAGACATTCTCCAATGCCAAGCCGGTGGTCTATCGTGGAACCTGGATCGATATCCCGATTCGCTATGCGCCTTATGGCAAAAAGTTAAAAATTATCAAATATTTAATGCGTTAATGCGCAAACATATTTTCAGCCACGGGCAGGTTGACAATAGTGAAAAGAATATCTATGAAGGAATATACTAACTACTTTTTTAAAGGAATTGCTGTAGGTGTTGCCAACATTATTCCCGGAGTCTCCGGGGGCACTATAGCATTGATTACCGGTATCTTCGAGCGTCTTATTAATGCCATAAAAGCTTTTGACCTCGTGGCGGCAAAGCTGCTTTTTACGGGAAGATGGAAAGCCTTTGCTGAAAAAACCGATTTCTATTTCCTACTTACCCTGTTTATCGGCATTGCTCTGGCCATCATTGCGTTGGCACGTGTTTTCAATTACTTGTTCAGAGATTACCCGGTTTACATTTGGTCTTACTTTTTCGGGCTTGTGCTGGCTTCTATCTATTTTGTGGCAAAAACCGTTGAGCGATGGAACTTTGCCGTTATTTTTGTTTTTATTCTCGGAACAGCTTTCGCAGTTTTTGTTTCACTCATTAACCCTGCTGCTGAGAACAGTAGTTTCTGGTACCTGTTTTTGTGTGGTGTGGTGGCTATTTGCAGCATGATTCTTCCGGGATTGTCGGGTTCTTTCGTACTTATCCTGATGGGAAACTACAAACTTGTGGCCATTCAGGCCATTAATGGGCGAGAACTTTCCATTTTATTTCCCGTAGCACTCGGAGCCATCATCGGACTTATCGCTTTTTCACATCTCCTTTCGTGGGTGTTTAAAAAATATAAAAGCCTGACTATTTCCATTCTGGCAGGCTTTATCCTCGGATCACTGAATGTGTTGTGGCCATGGAAAACTGCCGAATACCTGAAAAACGGTACCGGTGAACTGGTTCTGAAACATGGTGAAAAAGTGGTGGCACGTTACGCCAGCGTACTACCAGCACATTACGACAAAATTTTCTGGATTGCTGTGTTCATTATGATTTTGGGAATTTTAAGTATCACAGCTATCGAGCTGATGGCCGGAAACGAGACAAAGGAATTGAAATAAAAAAAATTTAAATAGCAGGTTATATTTATGGATATCTACGGACTCATCGGCAAACCTCTGGAACATTCCTTTTCGAGAGATTATTTCTCACAAAAGTTTGCGAAGAAACACATTGATGCGGAATATCGGCTGTGGGAAATGAATACACTTCCTGACCTGCATGAATTTGCCCGCGAAAACCCACAGCTTAAAGGTCTGAATATTACGATTCCTTACAAAAGGGCAGTCCTTTCTGATATGGATGAGATTTATACTCCTGTTTCACTTGTTGGCAGCATGAATGTTATAAAAGTTCACCGAAACGGAGATGCTATTTTTTTGAAAGGATTTAATACTGACATCATTGGTTTTGAGAGGTCGTTGAAACCACTCTTAAAAGGCCACAAAATAATACGCGCACTCATTCTGGGAACGGGAGGCTCATCACATTCGGTAGCTTATGTATTGCGAAAACTCGGTATTTACTTTTCTTATGTTACCCGCCATCCGGAAAAGATGGAGACGATGGGTTACTCGTGGATAACACCGGCCATAATGGAAGAGTTCCATCTCATCGTTAACACCAGCCCGGTGGGAATGTTTCCTGATACAGAACAGGCCCCCGCAATTCCTTACGAGATGCTTACGCCCAACCATATACTCTTCGACCTTATTTATAATCCGGAAGAGACATTGTTTTTAAAAAAGGGAAAAGCACAGGGTGCCACTGTAAGAAACGGTCTGGAAATGCTGAAAATTCAGGCGGAAGAATCCTGGAAAATCTGGAAAAAACATTAAAAAAACTTACGGCTATGAATATTATTATTTCAGGCTACGGCCGGATGGGGAAAACCGTGGAGGAAGTTTGCCACCAACGGGGACATGAAATTGCCGCCATCATAGATAACTCAACAGGCTGGGAAAAAGTGACTTTGCCATTACACAATACTGTTGTCATCGACTTCTCCATGCCAGGTGAGGCCGTGAACAATATTTTGCGTTGCTTTCGGATGGGGCTGCCAGTGGTAACCGGAACCACCGGATGGTATAGTGATCTGGAACCGGTTAAAAAAGTCTGTGCCGAAGCCCATGGAACATTTTTTTATGCCCCCAACTTCAGTATTGGAGTAAACATTCTTTTCCACGTTAACCGGTTGCTGGCCAAGATCATGACTTCCGTTGAAGGTTATCATCCATCGATTTCCGAAACACATCACATCCATAAACTGGATGCACCAAGTGGGACGGCCTTGCGGTTGGCAGAAGATATTCTGCACGAAAATCCACAACTAAAAAAATGGAAAGACACGCCAGATGATGATCCGCACACGCTTCCTGTCCTCTCTTTTCGTGAGGGTGAAGTTCCCGGAATTCACGAGGTGGTTTACGATTCGGAAGTGGACAGACTGACACTGAAACACGAAGCCAAAAGCCGGAAAGGCTTCGCATTGGGAGCAGTGCTTGCCGCAGAATTTATTCAGGAGAAAAAAGGAGTTTTCACCATGCACGACTATCTGGATACACTGGGATTATAAACGGTTGACCGTTGCGAATAGCAAAGTAAAACAAAAATAGCTGAAACCTAATGTCACAAATTATAACATCAGGTTGTTGAATTCTTCCCGTTGAAAGTTGCCTGTTTTTATCATAGCTTTGTAGCAGATTTCAATTAACAATTATTAACGACTGCCAAACAACGATTGTAGTATTTTGCAGCATCAATAAAACATGAGCAAATGATAGAATTACTGATTTTTATTCCGCTTTCTTTCACGTTTCCCACAATTTTTCTTTGGGCACAATTTGAGAGAGCAGGACGAAATGGTTGGGAAACACTGGTTCCATTTTATAATCTTTATGTTTTCCTAAGGATCATCAAAAAACCCCTGTGGTGGTACCTTTTGTTGATTTTCCCCTTTATCAACGTATTCATGTTCATGCTCATGTTGGTGGAAATGGCAAAGTGTTTCGGAAAATACGGCCTGGGAGAACAGTTTTTTGCCGTAGTCTTCCCATTTTTCTATTTTCCTTATCTCGCTTTTCAAAAAGGGGAAAAATTTGTTGATCCCGATGAGCGCAAGGAACCGAGGAAAAGTGCCACCCGCGAGTGGACAGATGCTATCATCTTTGCTGTTGTTGCTGCCACCATTATTCGCACTTTTCTCATTGAAGCCTACACCATACCTACCTCTTCCATGGAAAAATCGCTGCTTGTAGGCGATTATCTTTTTGTCAGTAAGATCGCCTATGGCCCAAAAGTCCCCAACACACCATTGTCGTTTCCATTTGTTCATCACACTATGCCTTTCACAAAACACATGAAATCCTATCTCACCTGGATTGAATTACCCTACTTGCGTCTGCCTGGTTTGGAAACAGTTCACAGAAACGATGCTGTTGTTTTTAATTATCCTGACGGGGATACGGTTTCAACCCGATTCCAGAGCAACATCAGCTACTATTCTTTGGTGAAACAGTATGGCCGTAAAAGGGTATGGAGTGATAAAAAAGATTTTGGAAATATCATTTACCGGCCGGTGGACAAGCGCGAAAACTTTATTAAAAGATGTATTGGTCTCCCCGGCGATTCTTTACAGATTATCAGCCGCAAAGTATTTATTGACGGGAAAGAAAACCATGACCCTGGAAAGAAAGAATTCCAATATACGGTTTATACTGATGGACATTCCATCAATCCCATCATCCTCGATCGCCTGAATATTACCGAAGGCTGGCGCACAAACACTCCGGGGCAATTCGTTTACATGCTTACAGATGAGGCACGCGATGCCCTGAAAAAACTCCCAATTGTAAAAAGTATTGAAGTTTTCAATATCCCCAAAGGGGTACGTGATCCGGAAATTTTCCCGTTTAGCAATTATTATAAATGGAACCGTGACAACTACGGGCCTATTTATATTCCCAAAAAAGGAGCCACCATTGCCCTGAATATGAAAGTGCTACCTCTTTACAAAAGAGCAATCAGAGTATATGAAGGTAACAAGCTAGAGGTAAAAGATGGGAAGATTTATATCAACGGTAAGGTAGCCGATCATTACACTTTCAAAATGAACTATTACTGGATGATGGGTGATAACCGCGACAACTCCGCCGACTCGCGTTACTGGGGTTTTGTACCGGAAAATAATATCGAAGGCAAAGCTGTTTTCATATGGTTATCGCTTGATCCGCATAAATCAATTCTTGACGGAAAAATTCGCTGGAACAGACTTCTTACTTTCGTAAAGTAGGTTATTTCAGGAAAATAATTTTCTTTTCTATGCTGTTTTCGCCCGCATTCAACCGGAGGATATAAACTCCGGGAGTTTCCGGTTGCCATCGGAAGTGGTGTTCGCCGGGAGCAAGTTTACCGGAAAACAGCGTTGAGATTTTTTTACCGCCCAGGTCAAAAGTGCTTACTTCAACTTCCCGTGTTCTTTTCAGCCGAAAAGAACACGAAAAAAATTCTTTTGCCGGGTTGGGAAAGACCTTAAATCCGAAAACATTTTCCCAGTTTTCTTTCAAACCAGAAGTCTTTTCCCATAGAATTTTCCCGAAGAAAGGACGATAATTGAACGCTGTTATCGTCAAATCGGCCTGCTTTCCTGAGGGGATGGAATCAACTGACAATAAAGCGTTCCCAACAGAGTCCACATTGGCAACGGCGTAAATAATTCCTTTAGAAAACAAAGCAACACGCCCGTTGTGAAGATTGGTTTTGACAAGAATGGAAGTACAGGTATCATCAACGGAAACGGGATAATCAGCTTCAACAGCCTTCGGTATGTCCGTCCTTACTTCCAGCGATGGGTCGCCAAAAACTATCCAGGTATCGGTTATCTCGTAACCAGCTGTTCCATATTCATCATTCATCTTTATGCAGCCATCCATGCAAATGGCAGCAAAAGTACGTGGAGGATACGCCGAATCAGGAGCTACGAGCATAGCATTCATCTGTTGTTGGGCATACATGGGCGGATCCCAGCTCTGGTCTATAGTAGGCATAAGCACGGCCACTGCCCCTGCGGGCTTTCCGCCGAACGAAGCCCGTAACCAACTCTCGGCAAAACAATCCTGATGAACAAAATTTCCGGTGGCACATGAAACGGAAATGATAAAAGGCCATTTATCATTGTTTTCGAGCTTGCTCACCTGGCTATTGTCAAAATGTGTTGTATTCCAACCAGCGGTACTGCCGTGGCCGCAATAATTAATAATTCCCACTCCCCTGTTGATGGCTGTCCTCAGCATTGTCACAGAAGGGTCTCCATTAGCGTCAGCACCGCCCTGCGAACCATCGAAAAGTTCTGATACATACCGGTAAGTGGTAGTGAGCAGATACGCAGAATCAACAAACCGAATTTGCTGATAATCCATAAGATCACGGTATCCAGGGCCCATTTCTGAGCCAATACCGATGGCTCGGGTGTACCAGTTACCGGACGAAGGATTTATCTCATAAGCCATGGTCCGGTCAACCATCGTTAATAACTGCTGAGGAGTTTTCGCAGAAAAGCGTCCAATAAAAAGGTCAGGATAATGATCATTGCCGTCCACATAAGCGTAGTCGTTGTCAGAGTCGTTGCCGGCAACACTACCACCCGGCACCTGTGCAGCATCGCCCACGAGCAGCACATAAGAAATGCCTGCCTGCTGGTAAACTTTCCGGATATAGGCTTTTATAGCCTGTCGGTTTTCCCCCACAATGGCCACATCGGCAACTTCGACATGCATTCCTGTGTGACGTTTCCAGGAGATGAAATCTTTGAGTAACGGAATAAAAGGTCCGTAACTGATGACCAGCATACCCGGTGCCGGAGGTTGTTTTTTTCCCGATTTAAGGCCGAAAGAATAGTTCAAGAAATGGTGCCTTAAAATATCCTCAAAGCCGACAGTGCTTAAAGGCTTCTGCAATGTAGGGGTTGCTTTAGGGTCCTTTTGAAAAGTTATGTCAAAAACAACATTATCATAAATCCGTAGTGTTTTTTGTACCGGATTATACCGAAACGGGTAAACTACCAGCGTTTGTCCATACCTCTGCCTCAAAAGGTAGGGTAGGCGGACCCTCCACAACCGGTCGGGGAAAAAAGTATCTTCACCGTAAGCTTTTCCAAAAACAAAGGGTAGCGTATCCTGTTGAATACCGCGGTAAACATTTCCTTTGGAAGGAGAGATAAGAATATCTCCTTTATCATAAAAATGAGCAGAAACAATTTTGACTATCATTTTTGAGCCTTCCGGAAGCATCAGCGAAACAGCGTAATGGGGTAGTCCGGGAGACTCTTTCGCCAAGCCCTGAACACCATTTTTTGTTACAATAGCTTGTGCCTCACCACGAGAAGTCATCTTGTTTTCAAATTGAAAAACCTCCCCCTTAAAACGTAACACAACATGTGTGGAAGAAGAAGAAATAAGCGAAAAACCAGAATGATTCTGTGTATAAGCCCGGTCAGGGATAGTCATTAACAACAACACAGCTGTCAGCGTTATAAATTGACGGATATTTCCGGGTGTGCTCATAAACAACCATAGTTTGTTGGCTAACCTAGTTTTATACTTTTGTAATCTTTAAGTAAAAAACGTACTGGGTACCAGGCGGCAGCAAGGCCTATAATAAACACCGTAATAAAGACATACACAAAATCGAGTAGTTTCATTTGTACCGGATAGGCATTTATGATAAAACCACCATTTCCCGAGCCCAGCCGCACCAACCCATAATGCTGTTGCAGCCACAAAATCACAAAGCCGATAACCAATCCTGAGGCAGCACTCAGCAGGCTTATCAAAATTCCCTGGCGAAGAAAAATCTGCCGCAGGGTGTGCATGTCGGCACCCATACTCTTCAGCACGGCGAGGTCTTTCATTTTTTCCACAATCAGGATGGCAACGGAGCCGACCATGTTGAAGGAGGACAAAATCAGGATAAAAACCAGTATTAGAAAAACCGCCATCTTTTCCGATTTCATAATTTTAAACAGGGTTTCATTCTGCTGAAAACGATTTTTTATCACGTAAAGGGGGCCTGCAATTTTTTCTATCCTTTTCTGAACTTCCTCTATGGAAACACTTTTCTTTATAAAGACATGCAATGAAGTTACTTCATCGCTGTAATTCAATAGCTCACGGGCAAAACGCAACGGCACCAGCACATATTTCTGATCAAAATTCTGTTGTACTGAAAAAACACCTGCCGGGGGAATCACTTCGCGATTAAAGGCATTTTGAAAATTAAAGGAAGAAGCATTTCCCCTCCGGGGAACCAGCACCGTCAGCAGTTGTCGCGCATCGCGCGTGTTGATACCAAGAAACCATGCTACACCGGCACCCACCACGGCAAAGTTTCCTTTGCCGGACTGCAAAACAAAAGTTCCCGCCTGCATCTTTGAATCCAGCTTATTCACTTTCATATAGTTTGGCGACAGGCCCATAATTTCACCGATGTATTGTTTATCACCGTACTTAAAGAGAGCATCTTCCGCAACCACCTGCACAACCTGAGCCACGCCGGAAAGTTGTTGAATTTTTTCCACGGGAAACTGTGTATAATGGAAAGTCTTTCCCTGCTTTGCGGTAATAGTAAAATCGGGATTAAAAGTATGATATAGTGAGGATATGACGTTTTCAAAACCATTGAAAACAGAGAGTACCACAATTAGGGCAGCCGTTCCAATGCCCAAGCCGATCATGGAGACAAGCGAAATCACATTAATCAGGTTATGCGACTTTTTTGAAAAAAGATAACGCCGGGCCATGAAAAGTGAAAACTGCATAAATTCTGTTTTTCTTTGACCTACAAATATCCGATAATTCCGCTAACAAAAGAAGTAGTTTTTGATTCTTCCGGAAGAAAAGAGTTGACCTCACTAGTGGGTACTAAAAAGTAAACAATATCCTTTAAAATTATTTGTATATCGTACTCGTAGTATTTTTTTAGTGCGTGACGATTTGAATTGAAAATTCGGATTTTTGTTTATTTCTAAACATAAGTCCATGAATCAAGGCAAATATATCTTCGTTCCACTTATAGAATTTTTACCTCGTAGAGTATTTAATCGAATAGTAAAAAAGTATAACGGGAATAAATATGTCAGATCTTTTACCTGTTGGGATCAAATGCTTTGCATGGTTTTCGGCCAACTTACTTCAAGAGATAGCATACGGGATTTGATATTTAGCTGGGAAGCTGTAGAGATTGCCATGCTGTATAAGAAATGCTGGGAAGTTGAATTATTTCTCAAATGGATGAAACAGCATCTAAGGATTAGATCCTTTTGGGGGGACGACATTGAATGCGGTAAAGGTCCGAATTTATTGTGCAATCATAGCTTACTATCTGGTAGCCATCGTTGGTAACAAACTGAAAGCATATCGCTCAATCTACGAAATATTACAAATCCTCAGCATCTCTCTACTCGACAAAACGCCTGTAAGAGAAATGCTTACAAAATGTGATTACAAAAATGTAAAAGAACAAAATATTAACCAATGAAAAATCAATGGGTTTTAAGTACCCACTAATGAGAATCCGTATAAACTAACGAAATACAGATATAAAAAGTCTTAAAACCCTACCATTTTAAAGATAATGTATATAACTTTGTTGTGAATCAATAAATATTTGATGAATAAAAAACAAGAGAAATGCAAAAACATTAAAACATTAAAATTTTTTATACATAATAAGCAAACAATTCCCTATTTACTGTTATTAGGGGGGGAAAGTATATATTTTATTTTAATTTAAATTTTACGATAATGGAAGAAAAGCTAAGTAAAAGTAGTTTGATGCAAAAGTATCACCTGAAAGGAAATCCGGGGATGGGTCTGGTCATGGCCACCTTTGGATTTTTTATTGGATTTGCTGCGGTTTCGTTATATGGGCCGGTAGCCAGTAAATTAAAAGAGGTATTAGGAATCTCGGGATTTCTGGTAGGTTTGCTAGTAGCAGCGCCAAACCTTTCGGGCTCGTTATTGCGTATTCCTTTTGCCGCATGGGTTGATAAAGTTGGGGGGAAAAAGCCTTTGGCTATTTTGTTAATACTCGCTGTTATCGGCATGGCCGGATTATCTATCCTTTTGTTATTATTTTATCCCAACCACCTGAGCAAGGACATATATTGGTTAATTGTTCTGTTTGGTATATTAAGTGGTAGTGGTATTGCTACTTTTTCGGTAGGAATTGCGCAAACCTCCTACTGGTTTCCGCAAAAAAAACAAGGTGTAGCCTTGGGCACCTACGCTGGTATTGGTAATCTGGCACCCGGCATTTTTGGTATTATATTACCTTTTGCATTGCGTGCTTTTGGCTTACCCGTTTCTTACGTGCTTTGGTTTGGCTTTCTACTCATCGGCACCATCGTTTATATTTTCGTAGTACATGATGCCTATTATTTTCAATTAATAAAGAAAAAAGTTAGCCCAAAACAAGCAAAGGAAGTTGCAGAAGAGCTGGGACAGGAACTTATCCCCTCAGGCAGTACACTTGAGTCGTTAAAAATTTCAGCTAGGATACCCAGCACATGGGGATTGGTATTGCTTTATTTTACTTCATTTGGTGGTTTTTTAGCACTTACCGGCTGGTTTCCGGTTTACTGGGTAAAAAATTATCAATTTGATTTGAGAGAAGCTGCCCTGCTTATGGCTTTTGGATTTTCGCTACTGGCTTCTCTTATCCGTGTATGGGGCGGCCACATCAGCGACAAATTTGGCGGAGAGCGTATTGCGATATTGAGTTATTTCACTGTCCTTTTGGGAGCTATTATCCTATTTCTCGCTCATGTTTTCTGGATTTCCTTATTGGGTGAAGTAATTATTGGCGCAGGCATGGGCGTAGGCAATGCTGCTGTTTTTAAACTGGTTCCGAAATATGTTCCAAAAGCTACAGGAGGAGCTGCCGGATGGGTTGGAGGCCTGGGAGCCTTTGGCGGATTTGTTGTACCTCCCCTGTTGGGTATTTTTGTTGACCACTATGGTAATGCCGGTTATGCAAAAGGGTTTATCGTTTACGTGGTTCTGGCATTGATTTCCATTATTACATCATTTGTATTACTGAAAGTACACAGCAAGAAAAAGGTTGCTTGATTTCTTTTCAAACACTGTCTGACGATAAGCAAAAAAAAACAATAAAAAGAAAGCAAATCATGAACAAAAAAGCATCCTATCTATTTAAAAAAATGCGTTTTTTCAGAGTACGTGAGAAATATGCTAACGGCTGGAGTGAACTAGATTCCCAGGGAAGAGATTGGGAAGACTTCTATCGTCGCCGATGGCAATACGATAAAGTGGTCCGTACAACCCATGGTGTAAACTGTACCGGTTCATGCAGTTGGAAAGTCTTTGTTAAAAACGGTATTATCACCTGGGAAAATCAAGCAACTGATTATCCCTCTACAGGTCCCGATATGCCAGAATATGAACCCCGTGGTTGTCCGCGTGGCGCTTCATTTTCGTGGTATACTTACAGTCCCCTACGGGTTAAATATCCTTATGTAAGAGGAATCCTGCTGAATTTTTGGAGAGAAGCATTAAAACAAACCAATGACCCTGTTGAGGCATGGCAGTCAATTGCCGAAGATCCGGAAAAGTCAGTAGCTTACAAAAGAGCCAGAGGAAAAGGAGGACTTGTAAGAACCTCTTGGGATGAAGCCAATGAAATCATCTCTGCACAACTTATATATACCATAAAAAAATACGGTCCTGACCGGGTAACGGGTTTTACTCCCATTCCGGCCATGTCTATGGTGAGTTATGCAGCCGGATCACGTTTTCTGAACCTGATGGGTGGTTCCATGCTTAGTTTTTACGATTGGTATGCAGACCTTCCACCGGCATCTCCTCAGGTATGGGGTGAACAAACGGATGTCCCTGAGAGTAGCGACTGGTATAATGCCGGGTATATTGTTATCTGGGGAACCAATATTCCTTTAACACGTACACCGGATGCGCATTTTTTGGCGGAAGTACGGTACAAAGGAACCAAAGTAATTTCTATCAGCCCCGATTATGCAGAATCCGTAAAATTTGCTGATGAATGGCTGGCAGTTAACCCGGGTGCCGATGGAGCCCTTGCTCAAGCAATGACCCACGTAATACTTAAAGAGTTTTATATCAATAATAAAACAGACTATTTTTATAACTACGCCAAAAAGTTTACCGACTTGCCCTTCCTGGTTTTGTTAAAACCCCAAAAAGAAGGCTATACGGTTGATCGTTTTCTCAGGGCTTCCGACATCAATGCATCGGTAGAAGGTGGAGAATGGAAAATGGTGGTAATGGATGAGAACAGTAAAAAAATGGTCATCCCCAGAGGGAGTATTGGACACCGGTGGGAAGGAAAAAAGAAATGGAATCTGGAATTAGTAGATGACTCCGGAAAAGAATTTGATCCTCAATTATCACTCCTGGGCTCCGAAGATAAAATGGTGACCGTAAACCTTCCCTATTTCGATGATGAAAAACGGGCTGTGTTACACCGCAATATCCCTGTAAAGGAAGTGAAAATTGACGGAGAGTCCTTTTTTGTATCCATGGTTTTCGATATTATGCTTGCCAACTACGGCGTAGCACGCTCTTCGGAACAAAAAAATTACCCAACAGACTACGAAGACTTGCAGCCTTATACTCCTGCATGGCAGGAACAGTTTACCGGGATTAAAGCCAAACAGGTAATAAAAATAGCTCGTGAGTTTGCACAAAATGCCATTGAAACAAAAGGCCGTTCCATGATTTTGATGGGCGGAGGTATTAACCACTGGTTTCATGCCGATATTAACTACCGTACCATTTTAAACCTGGTATTATTAACCGGCTCAGAAGGAGTAAACGGTGGTGGATGGGCACATTATGTAGGACAGGAGAAAGTAAGGCCCTTTGAGGGTTGGGGAACACTGGCATTTGCCAAAGACTGGTCATTACCACCACGATTACAGAATGCTACATCCTTTTTTTATTTTGGTACAGATCAGTTCAGGTATGAGGAAATTCCCATGAGCGAATTGAGTTCTCCTACTATCGACAAACCAAGGTACGAACATCCGGCAGATTACAATGTTCTTTCCGTCCGTCTGGGATGGTCTGCTTCTTACCCTCAGTTTAACAGGAATTCATTAAAACTGGCAGACGATGCCAAAAAGGCCGGGGCAAAGAACAAGGAAGAAATAATCCAGCACGTTGTTAAGGAACTTAAAGATAAAAAACTGGAATTTGCAATAGAAGATCCGGATAATCCCGTTAACTTCCCACGTACGTTATTTGTATGGCGTGCCAACCTGATTTCCAGCTCCGGAAAAGGACATGAATACTTCCTGAAACATTTGTTAGGAACACATCAGGGGGTTTTGGCCGGGGAATCAAAAGTGCTGAGAGAAGCAAAAGAAGTAAAATGGTCCGACAAAACTCCAGAAGGTAAGTTGGACCTGATGGTCAATCTGGAATTTAGAATGACCGGAACGGCATTATATTCAGATATTGTACTTCCTGCTGCCACATGGTACGAAAAAACAGATATCAGCAGTACGGATATGCATCCCTATGTACATCCGTTCAATCCGGCTATTTCGCCTCCGTGGGAAGCAAAATCCGACTGGAATATTTTTAAAAATCTGGCGAAGGTATTTTCCGAAAAAGCCAAAGTTTATTTACCTGATATTCAACAGGATCTGGTGGCAGCACCCTTATTACATGATTCACCGGGAGAGATTGCCCAACCTTTTGGAAAAATTAAAGACTGGAGTAAAGGGGAAACAGAGCCCATACCCGGAAAAACATTGCCGAAACTGGTATTGGTCGATAGAGATTATACCCATATCTATGATAAGTTTGTCTCTCTGGGACCTCTGGCAGAAAAAAACCCAATTGGTGCCGATGGTGTTTCCTGGTCGGGAAAAGAAGAGTATGATCAACTGAAAAGTTTAGTCGGTATTCACCATAAAGGATTCAACAAAGGATTGCCGAATCTGGAGGATGCCGATAAAGTTGCGAACACCATGCTTACCTTGTCCAGTTCAACAAATGGAAGTGTGGCAATGAAAGCCTGGCAGGCAGAAGAAGATAAAACAGGTATGCCGGTAAAAGATTTCACCATAGACAGAAAAGCAGAACATTTTACCCTGAAAAATATTACCGCACAGCCCAAGGAGGCCATATCCACACCCGTTTTCACCGGAAACAATAAGGGTCACCGCTATTCACCGTTTTTAAATAATATCGACCTTCTCATACCATTTCGCACATTAACAGGGCGTCAGCAGTTTCTGATCGACCACGAGACATTTCTGGAGTATGGTGAGGGATTACCCGTTTACAAGCCAACACTTCACACAAAAGCATTCTATCCTAAAGTTGACAGGGTGCCTGATGAATCGGGGAAATCCATCGGATTGAAATATCTGACACCTCATGGCAAGTGGAATATTCATAGTATGTTTTATGATAATGAGAAGATGTTAACTCTTTTTAGAGGAGGACAGACCATTTGGCTAAATGATAAAGATGCCGAACAAATTAATGTCCGTGACAATGACTGGATTGAAATGTTTAACCGAAACGGAGTGGTGGTTGCCAGAGCTGTTGTATCGCATCGGATGCCAGAAGGAACAACTTACATGTATCATGCTCAGGATCGTACCATTTATACTCCAAATTCAGAAATCACTCACCTTTCCGGGGGAACACACAACAGTCCGACCAAAGTGCACGTTAAACCAACTCACTATGTAGGAGGTTATGCGCAACTTAGTTACGGGTTCAACTATTATGGACCCACAGGTAATCAAAGAGATATAAAAGTATTTATTAGAAAACTTAAAAAAGTGATTTGGCATGAAGATTAAAGCACAAGTAGCAATGGTCATGAACCTGGACAAATGTATTGGATGTCATACTTGTAGTGTAACATGCAAAAATATCTGGACAAATCGTCCGGGGGCTGAATACATGTGGTTCAATAATGTAGAGACCAAACCAGGAATAGGCTTTCCAAAAGAATGGGAAAACCAGGATAAATATAAAGGGGGCTGGAAATTAGATAATGAAGAGTTAAAACTAAAATCCGGCAGCCGGTTTTGGGAATACTTAAATATCTTTCACAATCCTAACCTGCCTTCTTTAGATGAATACTATGAACCGTGGACTTATGATTATGAAACACTGATTAATAGTCCGGCAGGAAAAGCCCAGCCAATGGCCATGCCCAAATCTCAGATCACAGGTGATGACATGGAAATTACCTGGGGACCTAACTGGGAAGATGATTTAGCAGGTTCAAAAGAAACAAGCCACTTAGATCCAAATATCCAAAACCTGGAAAAGGAAATTAAAATGGAGTTTGAAGAGGCTTTTATGATGTATCTTCCGCGGATTTGCGAACATTGTCTCAATCCGGCATGTGTAGCATCCTGCCCATCAGGGGCCATGTATAAAAGAGATGAAGACGGCATCGTTTTGGTTGATCAGGAGTCTTGCCGGGCATGGCGCTTTTGTGTCTCCTCCTGCCCCTACAAAAAAGTATATTTTAACTGGAAAACCCACAAAGCTGAAAAATGTACTTTGTGCTTTCCACGTATTGAAGCCGGTTTGCCAACAGTATGCTCAGAAACTTGTGTTGGCCGTATCCGGTATATTGGTATTTTACTTTATGATGCTGATCGTGTGGAGGAAGCCGCCTCCACACCGGACGAAAAAGAATTATATCATGCACAATTAGATTTGTTCCTGGATCCTAATGATCCTGAAGTTATTAAACAGGCTCAAAAAGATGGTATTTCTGATGACTGGATTGAAGCAGCTCAAAAATCTCCTATTTATAAACTGGCAATCGAACAGGGAATAGCTTTACCATTGCATCCGGAATACAGAACATTACCTATGATTTGGTATGTTCCACCCTTAAGTCCCGTTTTAAAAATGTTCGAAGGGGATGTCTCTGCAACGAATGTGAATGAAATATTTCCAGCCATTGATCAAATGAGAATTCCCATTCAATATTTGGCTAATTTATTGACCGGTGGTAACGAAAAGGTAATCCGGGATGTTTTAAAGAAAATGGTACTGATGCGCCAATATATGCGAACGAAAGATATTGGAAAATCATTTGATAACAAATTATTGGAAGATGCAGGAATTGATGCATTAACAGTTGAGGAAATGTATCGGTTACTGGCGATTGCCAAATATGAGGATCGATTTGTAATTCCCACTTCTCATAAAGAACAGTATGAGAATCTGTATAATGACCAGGGAATGGCTGGCTTTGAATATACTGCTGCCTGCGGTTCATGTATGCCGGGAAATAAAACACATTAATAAAGGGAGTTCATATAATGGAAACACCAGAGTTATTAAAACTGATTTCATTGCTTCTGCAATATCCGGATGAAGAGATATACTCTTTAGACTGGAAATCAGATTTAAAGAATATTGAAATACCTGAGTTGTATGAAAATTTGATTCGGTTTGAAGAGTATACGCACAAGAATACGCTAAATCAATTACAGGAAAATTATGTGCAAACATTTGATTTTAATGACAAAACCAATCTGTACCTCACCTATTCAAAATTGGGTGATGAAAAAGAACGCGGACAAGTTCTGGTAGAGCTGAAAGAAATTTATAAGTTCGCCGGTTTTGAACTTGAATCTTCTGAATTGCCAGATTACCTCCCCCTCTTATTAGAGTTTGTTTCGCATGCCGATAAAAAAATACGAATCGATTTATTGGGTCGCTTTCGCGATGCGATAGAACAAATTCAACAAATGTTGGTAGAGCAAAACAGCCCTTATGCAACCTTATTAAGAGGGCTGTTAATATTTATTGATCATTTCATCTTAAAAGGAGTTTTATTATGAGTTACTGGAATCAATTTCTTTGGGTAATTTTTCCCTACTTGATGATAGCAGTTACTGTCGTAGGACATATATACCGCTATAGTACAGACCAAATGAACTGGTCGTCAAGATCCTCAGAGATCTTTGAAAGTAAATCGTTGCGCTGGGGCAGCTTATTGTTCCATTATGGAATTCTCTTTGTCTTTTTCGGCCATGTTTTAGGATTATTAATACCTGAAAGTTTTATTACTCATGGTATTGGAATAAATAATGAGACGTATCACAGAATCGCTATTTCTTTTGGAAGTGTAGCGGGGACAGCAACTGTGATTGGTATTTTTATTCTCCTCTTTCGTCGCTATGGGAATAGACGAGTTTCAAAAACCAGTAGCTTCGGTGATAAATTTATTATCGTCCTGTTGTTTTTAATAATTGGTATTGGGATCTATAATACTATATTTTATAACCTGACCGCAACCGGTAATTTTAATTACCGGCTTTCAATTTCGCCCTGGTTTAGAAGCCTGTTTATATTTTCACCCAATCCTGCACTGATGGCAAATGTACCTGTCACTTACAAAATCCATGTTTTATTGGCCTTTTTAACTTTTGGAGTATGGCCTTTCACTCGTCTGGTGCATGTTTGGAGTATCCCCGTTGCTTATATAAGAAGAAGTCACATTCTGTATCGACGCAGATGCGGTGAAGTTAAATCATATTAATTCTAACCAAACAAAAAATAAAAGTAATGTATATCGTTTAAATAAACAATTGTACCGATTCGGTTATCTTATTTTAAATCAAATAAACGAGGCATCCATAATGGAATAATTATTCATTATGACAAGTTATACCTGCCCACTAAATACGACAATAGCGGGTGGGACAAATCAATAATTTCAAATTCTTAAAAACATGAATAAATCATTTAAGACATTATTATTTTTGCTGATGTTTACCTTTTTTATTGGTAGTTCATTTGCACAAACAGTTAATATCTCAGGACAAATTCGCCCGAGATATGAATTTCGGCATGGTTATAAAACCATTTTTCCTGACGACCATACCGCTGCTAACTTCATTTCACAACGTACAAGATTAAATGTTTTTTATGGCAGCAAATATTTTAAATTTGGGCTCGTACTTCAGGATGTTCGTGTTTGGGGAGATGTGCCTCAACTCAACAAATCGGATGTAAACAGCGTGTCGCTACATCAAGCTTGGGGTGAAGTAATTTTTAGCAAAAAGCTAGCCGTTAAAGTAGGCCGACAGGAAATTTCGTATGATGACCAAAGAATCTTTGGTAGCGTAGGTTGGACACAACAAGCGCGCAGCCACGATGCAGCCATTATAAAATACCATCCCAACCCATCCACCAAAATTGACGTGGGCTTTGCCTATAATGCAGAAAATGAATCTCTTTATAAAACAGACTATACGATAAACAACTATCGAGCCTTCCAATATGTTTGGTACCATGGAAAGTTTAACAATGTTGGGCTCAGTTTTCTCCTATTAAACAACGGAATGTCGTACAACGAAGCTAACGAACCACAAAAAATTGTTTATAGCCAAACCATTGGAACCTACGTAACTTATAACAATAAAGCATTAAAATTTAATAGTTCATTCTATTATCAGGGAGGCAAAAACAAAGAAAACAATTCCCTGTCAGCTATGTATTTTTCAGCCAATGCATCCTACACATCACCCTCAAAATTTACTTTCGGGCTGGGTGGCGAATATCTTTCAGGAACAACTTCCGAAAACCAAGCATACGGAATTACCGACCATTCCTTCAAACCTCTTTATGGGACCAACCATAAATTCAACGGGTGGATGGATTATTTCTATGCAGGAAGCTACATGTTTAGCAATGGTATTGTTGATATAAACCTTCCTTTGACAAAGAAAATCAACAAATTCATCCTAAAACTAATTCCCCACTATTTTATTGCAGCAGCCAAAGTTGCCAAAATACAAAACGACGGCACCTGGAAAAAATATTCCAATAATCTGGGCATGGAAATTGATTTCGCAGCCAATTATACTTTATCAAAAAACGTGAGCATCACTGGTGGATATTCGCAAATGCTGCCTACCGAAACCCTTCAGGTAATAAAAGGCGGTAATTACAAAAACAGCAACAACTGGGCCTGGCTTATGCTTACCTTTAAACCGACTTTTTTCAGCAAAAAATAAACTAATAAATACACGCCCTCAATATTTCATAATGCTATAGCATTTACCTGAGTTCGATATAAGCTTTACTCAGGTTGAGAGAGGTAATAATTTTTCGAACCGGTTATCCTGATTTTGCAATAGTCTTTAATCGCTCGTAATCCAGTATAAAAATAGTCCTGTTTTGAATACTTATCAGGCCATCGCGTTTGAACTCCGAGAAAGCACGAATCGTATTTTCGGTAGTCATGGTAATCAACTCACCTATTTCGCGGCGGGTGATGGGGAGATCGAAGGTCTGTTTGTGATAAATATCATCAGAAAAGTAAAGCAAAATGGCAGCAACTCTTCCCTTCAGCTGTTTTTGTCCCAGTTCAAACCGGTTTTCTATAATTTCCTCCGAAATATTACTCATCCGGTTTAAAACACGCTTAGCAAATTCACTGTTAGCAGAAATAACATATTCCAGCACCTCTAAATCTACGTCACAAACAAGGGTGTCCCCAATAGCTTCAATGCTGTATTTGTAGTTTGCCTTTGAAAAAATAGAGAGTAGATTTACAAAATCACCAGGCTTATTGATACTGAGAATCTGTTCTTTTCCCCTCTTATCAGTTTTGAAAAGTTTGACCATTCCCCGACGTAAATACAAAAAGGAATCTACCTTTTCTCCTTCACGTTTTATCACTTCGCCACGCTTGTAGAGGCGCTCCGTGCGGGCACTATTTATCAGGTTATACTCAAAATCATCAAGGTTACCAAACAGCATCTGTCTGTAAACACAAGTTTTACAGCTTTTTATATCTTTCTTTATTCTCATTCTAAAATATTTAAACCACAAAGATACATGATTTATATCATAGTAAAAAATACAAATAACTAATTATATAGATATAAATTTGATCTTGATTTTTAAATTATTAATAATAAAAGTTTTATGAAAAATTTATTGATATTAGGAGCTGGCACGGCGGGCACAATGATGGCAAATAAAATGCGAAATACACTTTCTCGTGAGGAGTGGAATATTACCATTGTAGACCAGTTTAAGACACATTATTACCAACCTGGCTTCCTGTTTATTCCGTTTGGGATTTATACGCGCAAAGATGTGGTGAAACCAAAAAATGACTTTTTCCCTATCGGGGTGAATGTAATTTATTCAGAAATCGAGAAAATTGAACCGGAGAAAAATCAGGTTTTGCTGGAGGACGGTGTCGTTCTCAGTTACGATTATCTACTGGTTGCTACCGGAACACGTACTGCACCGGAAGAAACACCCGGTTTGAAAGGCAAATTGTGGCATAAAGATATTTTTGACTTTTACACCATTGAAGGAGCTCTTGCTTTGGCCGATTTCTTTAAAACATGGCAGGGAGGTGAGCTTGTGGTGAACATTGCCGAATTACCTTACAAATGTCCGGTGGCGCCATTGGAATTTGTCTTTTTCGCCGATGCCTTTTTTACCGAAAGAGGCTTACGTGACAAAGTAAAGATTACTTATGTTACTCCTTTAGCCGGTGCTTTCACCAAACCGAGAGCCACGAAAATGCTGGGTGAGCTACTGAAAACAAAGAACATTAATATTGTTGCCGACTTCTCCGTTGCAGAAGTAAATAACGAAGAGAAGAAAATTGTTGATTTTGGCGGTAGAGAAGTAAAATTTGACTGTCTTGTGAGTATCCCCACTAACCTGGGAAGCAAGTTAATCGAACGTAGCGGAATGGGTGATGACATGAATTTTGTTCCCACTGATAAGCACACGTTACAGTCGCGTGACTATAAAAATATTTTTGTGATTGGCGATGCTGCTAATCTGCCCACTTCAAAAGCAGGCTCCGTAGCACACTTTGCTGCTGAAATCCTGGAAGAAAACCTGATGTGTGCCATCGAAGGCCGCCCTTATACGGCCAGCTTTGACGGACATGCCAACTGCTACATCGAAACAGGTTATGGCAAAGGGACTCTCATTGACTTTAATTACGATACAGAGCCGCTTCCCGGATCCTTTCCTTTCCCAGGTGTTGGGCCTTTTGGCTTGTTAAAGGTAACCCGTACTAACCACTACGGAAAGTTACTCTTTCGGTGGATTTACTGGCATATTCTACTGAAAGGCAAAGAGATGCCTATTGATTCTGAGATGCAGATGGCCGGTAAAAAGCTTTAAGCACACGTTGGTAATAATTTAAAACTTAAAGCTATGAATGAAAAAAATATGCAGGAACAAATAGATGCTATGAACCAAAAGCTCGACCTCGTTCTTGAAGAGATACAGGCTCAACGTGAAATTCGGAAAAATGTCTCCGATCTTTCAGCTGACCTGTACAATGTCGGGAAAGATATGTTTAGCTCAGCGGTTACCGAACTGGATAATGCAGGCGTTGAAATAGATGGCGAAGCAGTAAAAGTGCTGTTACTAAAAATTGTTAGAAACATTGACTCTCTCAACGAGTTGTTTGATATGCTGGAGAGCGGATACGATCTCATCCGCGATATCTCCCCAATTCTGCACCAAATAGGGCTGGATGGTATCAAAACGATGAATGACCTCGAAAAGAAAGGCTATGTGGATTTCGTGAAAGAGTCAGGAAAAATCATTGACAACATTGTTACCCATTTCTCAACGGAAGACGTTGGGTTATTGGCCGAAAACATTGTTACTATCCTCGAGACTGTTAAAAACCTTACCCAGCCCGAAATGCTCGGTGCTATCAATAACGGTGTGGTAGTTTATAAGAGTCTTGATGTAAGCGATATCCCGGAATATTCCCTCTTCAAAGCCATGCGTGCCATGAATTCTCCAGAGTTGCGCAAAGGACTTGGATTTATGATTACTTTCCTGAAAAATATCGCAACAGAATCAGAAAAGAAAGCAAAAAAAGAAAAGCAATAAATACATTTCTTAATCTCTAATAAATAATATTATGACAATCAAAACAATAGCTAACTTAAATATTGAGGTAACAGATGAAGGTTATCTCAAAGATGCATCTGCATGGAGCAAAGAAATTGCAATAGCCATTGCAAAAGAAGAAGGCCTTGAACTTACTGACAAACATTTCGAAGTTATCGAATTTATACGTAAAAAAGTAGCAGCCGGAGAAGGGCTGACTATTCGAGGCATTGGTAAATCCGGTGTGGTTGATGCAAAAACTTTTTATCAACTGTTTCCGGGTGCTCCATTGAAAAAAGCAACCAAAATTGCCGGAGTCGCAAAGCCGGTCTCCTGCATGTAACCAATTAAATCTAACCAATATGGAAGAAGAAAAAAAGTATCCTTTGAAAAAGATCATGATGATTTGTTCAAAGGGAAATCTGGAAGATGTAATGGCAGCGCTCGTTATGGCCAACGGGGCTGTGATGGAAGGTATTGAAACCAAATTATTCTTTACCTTTTTTGGCTTGGATGCCATTACTAAAAAGACTATGAACAAGTTGCATACGGCTACGGTCGGTAATCCTGCCCTTCGAATGCCGGGTGGATTGCCTTTTCCAACGCTGCTCGGTGGTTTGCCGGGAGTTGAGGCTGGTGTAACCAAAATGATGAAAAAGGGAATGGATAAACTGGACATACCTCCGGTGGATGAGTTCCTCGAGCTCATCGAAGCCGGCGGTGGTGAAATCTACGCTTGTAAACTTGCAGCTGACATGTTCAACCTCAAAAAAGAAGACCTTCACGAAACAGTAAAAGCCATCATTACTGTTGGTGATTTGTACGCGATGTGCGATGGTCTTGGAACTCAGATTGTTTTTACATAAAAACAAAAGGAGTTTTTTTATAAAAAAACCTTGCCAGTGGTGAGGTTTTTTTACTTTTGGGCATTCATTTGTGTATGGAAAAACAAACAACAAAAAATAATTCCCAACAGGAAGAAAAAGTAATGTCCTTTTGGGAACACCTTGAAGAACTGCGTGGGCACATTTTCCGTTCGCTGTTGGTAATCATCGTATTGGCAGTCCTTGCTTTTTTAAACAGGCGTATCATTTTTGATACAATTATTCTGGCGCCAAGCAGCTCTAACTTCATTACTTTCAGGATGTTGTGTAAATTCGGGCATTGGTTGTCTATTGATTCGCTGTGTATCCCAAATATGCATTTGAAAATCATCAGCCTTAAAATGTCAGCACAGTTTCTGACACACATCTATATTTCGGCAGTAGCCGGATTCATTTTGGCTTTTCCATATGTCCTTTGGGAAATATGGCGTTTTATTCAACCAGCCATGCATACGAACGAAAGAAAATACTCCAGAGGCGGGCTTTTAATCAGCACATTGCTATTTCTTACCGGTATTATTTTTAGCTATTTCACGATTGTTCCTCTCATGGTGAACTTTTTGGGAAACTACTCTGTCAGCCAGGATGTAATGAATCAGATTTCACTTAGCTCCTACATTAGTTCGGTGGTTTCGGTAACTTTTGCTGTGGGGCTTGTCTTTGAATTACCCATCCTGATTTATTTTTTAACTAAGATTGGTATAGTTACTCCCGACTTCCTGACAAAGAACCGAAAATATATGATTGTGATTCTTCTCATCGTATCTGCCATAATTACACCTCCGGATATGTTTAGCCAGGTCTTGGTTTTTGTGCCATTGTGGGCATTATATGAACTCAGTATTTTGGTTTCCAAACGGGTGTATAAACGGCTGTTGGAAAAGGCTGCTTAAATTACACCTCGTCTTAACTATCTATATCTGATCTTTGTAATACCAGCCCCACCAAGCTCAACGGGTGCATCACCGAAATACTCAATCTCTTTCACCGATTGTAGATATCCGCGGATAATTTCCCTCAAAATACCATAGCCCTTGCCATGCAAAATGCTCACCTCTTTGATACTGAGCAACAACGCATCGTCAATATAACGGATGAGTAGCTCCATCGCTTCATCAGCACGTTTGCCACGCAGATCAAGGGTCAGCTCAAATTGTTCAGCTTTTTGGTTAATCTCCTGCATTATACCTGAATAGCTTCGTTTAACGGTACTGGTTTTAGGTTTTTTATTAGTTTTCAAAAGTTTGTCAGTAGATACTTTGAGACGAATATTATTGACATTCACAAGACTCTCTTTCCCCTCTACCGCCAGCAGTTCGCCTACTATATCACTCTCTCTCACTTCAACAAAATCTCCTGGTTTCAGTGGTCCTGAAGAAGATATTTCAACACGTTTTGGATGAGTATTTTCTTTCTTAGGATGTTTTGGTGTAGTCTTTTTCTCGGGTAACGTCTGCCTTTCAACTGATTTTTTAAGTGCTTCTTTGGTCTCATCCAGCTGCTGACGCAACTGCTTTGTTTTTTCTTTATCAGCCTGTGCTTCTCTGATTTCGCGAATAGTATTTTCTATGGTCCGGTTCGATTGCCTGACAATTTCGAGAGCTTCCATTTTGGCTTGGTGGATAATCTGTTTTTTTTCAGCTTCGAGTTGCTCCGAAAGGTGTTTGTATTTATCAATAAGTTGTGAGAGATGTTCGTCAGACACAGAAATTTCCTTCTGCTTCTGCGCCATGGAGAGTTTGTCCGCTTCCAGTTGCTGCAGCTGTGTGTCGAATCGTAAATGCTTACCTCCACTTTTCTTTTTGGCACGGTTCAGCACATCCTGTGGAAAACCAATTTTACGGGCGATCTCAAAAGCAAAAGAACTGCCGGGTTTCCCAATTTTAAGCCTGTACAATGGTTTCAACTCTTTTACGTCAAACAACATTGCCCCGTTGATGGTACCTTCGAGGCGCTCGATGGCAAGTTTCAGGCTTGTATAATGCGTGGTAATAACACCAAAAGTCTGCTTGTGTACCAGTTGTTCCAGTGTGGCCTCGGCAATGGCAGCTCCCAGTTGAGGTTCAGTTCCTGTCCCAAATTCATCAATCAGTATAAGGCTTTTGCTGTTCGCATGTTGCAGGAAAAACTTCATGTTCAGCAGATGTGAACTGTAAGTACTCAGATCATTTTCAAGCGACTGTTCATCACCAATATCGATGAAGATCTGATCAAAAATACGGAATTCACTGTCGGGTGAAACGGAGACAGGCAGCCCACACTGCAACATGAATTGCAGCAGCCCCACGGTCATAAGGCAAACAGATTTCCCTCCGGCATTGGGACCGGAGATAAGTAGCAACCGGTTTTCCCGTTCCAGTTCCATCTCCAGCGGGACCACAGTTTTTCCGGAAGCTTTATGCGAAAGATACAGTAGCGGATGAATACCTTTTTTCAGATGAAAATGATTTTTGCTGATAACCGGACGGACAGCACCGATACTTTTTGAAAACAGTGCTTTGGCACGTATAAAATCCAGCAACCCCAATGTGCGGTAGGCTTCTGCAAGCGGTTCCAGAAAAGGACGAAGCTCATCAGTAAAACGGATAAGTACACGCACTATTTCGCGGCGCTCTTCATTTTCCAGTTCGAGGATTTCATTGGATACTTCGAAACTACTGACAGGTTCAATAAAAACAGTTTGCCCAGTGGCCGATTCATCGTGGATGACACCTCGTAATGCCCTTTTATCGGCGGCTTTCACGGGAATAACTGCTCTGCCGTTACGGATAGTAATTTCGGCATTTTCGGGTAGCCATCCCGATTTTTTAGCCTGTGAAAAAGCTTTCCGAACCTCCTGCATAACCTGGCGTTGCCTCGCTATCAACTGTCGGCGGATAGTAGCCAGTTTATCCGAAGCAGAGTCCCTAATCTGTCCTTTGTCGTCCATAATTCGACCGGCTTTTTCCAACAGCACATCAGGAATAGCCATATTGGCAATAAGGCTTTTCAGCTGAGGGTATTTCTCAGCTTCTGTCTTATTAAAAAAAACGAGAATCTTTTGTAGTGTAACCAGAGAGCTTTTCAAGTCAAACAAGTCCTCCTGTGCAAGATAAGTTCCGGGTGTTTTCAGCCTGGCTAACCCCGGTCGCAAATCGATATAATCGTGTGTGGGAAAGACACTTCCTGTTTCCAAAATCTGGATAAATTCGGTAGTTTGCAGCAACATTTTATCAATTACAGAAAGGTTGGACGAGAAACGTATTTTAGATACATATTCCCGTCCCATGTCGCTGACACAGACTTCAGCTATAAGTGTTCTAATGGAGTCAAAACCTACCTTTTGTTCAAAATTATCCGGATAAATCATCCTTGCAAAAATAAAGGTTTCGGTTGTACGATACAGGAATTTCAGACATGTCCTGCCTTTTTATTCTTCCATTTTTCTTTTTATATGCTTTTTCTGTTCCGCCGTAAGATACAGATGAAGGTTTTCTTTTTCAGGAATCCGGTCAGCCTGACGAATAGCGTAAGATATAAATTCAGATTGTTCTTTGAAGCGACGACAAAACTTACAGCCGGCCAGATGCATTTTCAGATGCATCCGCTCCACACACGACAAACGGGTAAACTCACCCTTGGTAATCAGCAGCGTAGCCGTATCACAGCTAAGCATAATTTTGTCAATGCCTTTCATCCATATTTTTTGTGCTTTGTTCATTTCAACCATTTTGTTTCGATACATTCGCGTAGTTTCAACCTGGCACGGTGCAAAATAACCCACAGGTTTGACGCGCTGCACCCTATTTCCTTACACACTTCGTCCGAATTAATTTCTTCCATAACTTTCAGCACAAAAACCGCCCGCCATTTTTCGGGCAGCAACGACAGACACAATGCCATAATATCCTGAAACTCATCCTGACGTGTTGGCGCGTGCATTTCCCGTTGCCAGTCTTTCGGCGCACGTTCCATAATCCATTGTCCCTGTATTCCCTCTTCGTTTTGAAAAGGTTTGCTGAAATGGGAGGCAGAGAACTCTTTCCTGGTACTGTTTTTCCGATAATGATCGATGACTTTTCGCTTGAGAATCGACAGCAACCAGGTAAGTTCGGTGCTTTCGCCCCGGAACAGGGCCTTCCCTTTCAAAGCAGAAATAAAAGTTTCCTGAACAAGGTCTTCAGCGGTTTCTTTGGATTGCACCCGCGACCAGGCAAAATTGTATAGATAATCGCCGTGGGCATCCACCCATAGTTCAGGATGAAGTTCGGTTTTGGTGTGGGAAACGGTTTTGCTCATTGTGGCAATAAAAGTATAAAAAAACTCGGGAACAAACCGGTTAATAAATATTGATAAACAACGGTGATGATTTCCACATCATTGGCGAAAAAATTGTTTCTTTGTATCTTATAAAGTTCAGCACTGTTTCATCATGGATAAAAATGTAAAATACATCTTCGTTACCGGAGGTGTTTCCTCCTCATTGGGTAAGGGAATTATTTCGTCATCACTTGCTAAACTGTTACAGGCTAGGGGGTTTTCCGTAACCATTCAAAAACTTGATCCTTACATCAATATTGATCCGGGAACACTCAACCCATATGAGCACGGCGAATGTTATGTTACGGATGATGGTGCTGAAACCGACCTGGATCTGGGACATTACGAACGTTTTTCAAACACCCCTACTTCGCAGGCAAACAACGTAACCACGGGACGTATTTATCAAAATGTCATCAACAAGGAACGCCGGGGTGAGTATCTTGGCACAACAGTTCAGGTAGTTCCACACATCACCGACGAAATAAAACGTAGTGTGCGGCTGTTAGGTAAAACCGGAAAATATGATTTTGTTATCACGGAGATTGGCGGGACGGTAGGTGACATTGAATCATTTCCTTTTGTAGAGACAGTCAGGCAGATGAAATGGGAGATGGGAAACCGGTGTGTGGTCATTCATCTTACTCTGGTGCCTTATTTGCGTGCTGCCGGCGAGCTAAAATCTAAACCCACCCAACATTCTGTAAAGAAATTACTGGAACAGGGTGTTCAGCCGGACATTATTGTGTGCCGTACCGAACACCCTCTTCACGAAGGTATCAAAAATAAAATTGCTCAGTTTTGTAACGTTGTACCCACTTCTGTGATTGAATCGCGCGATGCCGAAAGTATTTACGATGTACCGCTTATGATGCGGGACGAAAAACTTGACATCGAAGTGCTGGAAAAAACCGGAACAGCAGTTCCTGAGAAACTTGATCTGGTCAATTGGGAACGTTTCCTGAATAACCTGAAGCATCCTAAACATGAGGTGAATATTGGTCTGATAGGAAAATATGTCGAATTAAAAGATGCCTATAAATCTATCAATGAAGCTTTTGTACATGGCGGAGCCATGAATCAGGCCAAGGTGAATATTCGGAGTGTTCAGTCGGAAAACATCACTGCTGAAAACGTGGATAAACTGCTTGAGGGACTCGATGGTATTTTGGTGGCACCAGGCTTTGGCAGCCGGGGTATTGAAGGGAAAATAGAAGCTATCCGTTATGCCCGTGAAAAGAAAATCCCGTTTCTTGGGATTTGTCTTGGTATGCAATGTGCGGCTGTTGAATTTTCGCGAAATGTTTTAAATCTGAAAGGTGCGCATTCCACTGAAATGAATCCGGACACCCCCTACCCGGTCATAGATTTAATGGCAACACAAAAAAAAGTTAAGGATCTGGGTGGCACCATGCGACTTGGCGCCTACAACTGCAAGCTTGATCCGGATTCAAAATGTTATGAGGCTTATGGGGTGGAAAATATCCGTGAACGCCATCGCCATCGTTATGAGTTCAACAACGAATACCGGAAAGTTTTTGAAGAAAACGGCGTGCGTCTTGCCGGTATTAACCCTGAAGAGGATTTGGTAGAAATTATTGAATTAATAGACCATCCCTGGTTTATAGGCGTTCAGTTTCATCCGGAATATCGCAGCACGGTGAAACAACCGCATCCGTTATTTGTAAATTTTGTGAAAGCAGCAATAGAGCACAAAGAAAGTTAACAACATCGGGAAAGATACGCAACAAAAAAGAGATGCAACCCAAACCGGTTGTATCTCTTTTTTATCAATTCACTTATTTTCTATGCTTTTGTACCGGTAAGTTTTCGCAGTATTCCTTCGAGACTGAAGCGACCCGGTCCGTAAACCAGCAGCGTAATCAGCATAATGAGGTAATAAAGAGGAATCTCAAATCCGTTTGCACCCGCCTCAAATCCGTTGTGAATATGAACCGTGAAAATAGCGACCAGCATCACAACCATCAGTGGTATGGAGATGATTCGCGTGGCGATACCGAAAAAGAGTAGAATGGAGCCGGCCACCTCGGTACTGGCCGACAAATAAGCATTGACCGTCGGAAAAGGGATACCCATCCCGGCAAACCAGTTGATAACACCGTCCATATTTTTCCATTTCATCATAGCAGGCCCCCAAAACCCATAGGCCAGCACCAACCGCATCAACAGCAACGGGATATCTTTTGTAAATTTCAATTTTTCAGAAATTGTATCGCAAACACTTAACATTTTACATTTCATGATTTTAATTTTTTGGTAAATAATTTGGTTTTCGGGTTTTCGATTAGAAAAAGTTAATACTAATTTGAATCTCAAATATATTATTTCTTTAACCTTCCTGCAAACAGGTTATTACGTTGTTATTCTGTATCCTACAAAAACCTGCTGAGAAAACATGGTTTGTATAAATCCCAGTATGTTTTGTTTCAGCTCCATGGTGTTGAGAACCCTGTTTGAGGATTGTTCCACCTCTTTCAAAATCTCTCCGGCTGTTTTACCAACGGCCATTTGCTCAAAATAAAAAGCATGAAGAGGCGGAAGATCAACGAACCGCACATCAAAATCTCTGGTACGCAATGTCAGCAGAAAATAATCGTCGGGGTATTGTAAGGCCTCCTTCGCCGCATAGAGGTGCACCGGATAGGTAAGTCTGATAAGTCGATATTCGGAATGTACAATTATTTCATCCGACAACGGATTACCTTCCTTACGGAATGACTCAGGAGCTTTGTCTTCCATGGTATGTACTGCAATTTCTATCCATTCAAAATGGAGCAGATCATTCAGATAGGGAAGAGAATATTTATCTGTATAGTTATTTGCTTTGACAAACGAATAAAATTCGAGGGGTAGTTTCCAAACCTGTGGTGTGGCAGCAGAATGATGGGCATGAAAGTCATCAATTAGTGTATTCCACTGAGTTTCCGAAAGTACAGTATAGGCAATGGGAAAAGCCTGCTTCATGGCGTTATGGATATTGTTTCGGATTAACCGCCGATATTGGTCCAGCCCTTTCTGCCGGGTACCGGGAATGGCAACAGGTTCTCCCGTTTTGCACCAGTGTACCAGATCTTTTTCTATTTGGTATGTTTCAGGAGTATATAACATGATACTTACTATTTTTTACGGTTATTTCACGTAATTTTTTCATTTCTAATGCCAGTTCCTCCATTTCAGGAAAGTTAAAGTCACGTTCCAGCAATACCGGAACATCTTTTTCCATTTTGGCTGTTGTGTAATCGAACAGTTCATAAACGGGATCTATAATCGGTTCGCCATGGGTATCAATAATCAGATCGGGAGCAATCTGCAAATGGCCGGCCATATGGAAATAGTTGACTTTATCCAATAGCATTTGGTCAATAAATTCCTTTGCGTTATAGTTGTGGTTGTGTGCGTTAACATAAACATTGTTCACATCCAGCAGTA
>CAYYOW010000005.1:0-47984 GCA_964473395.1 uncultured Lentimicrobiaceae bacterium
TTCCGTTTTGCAAACAAAAGTGCCACTATTGTAATTTTTACTCGTTAGCTTCACTAAAATACCGTGATGTTTTTGTGGATACACTGCTGAAAGAGATGCATCTACGTAAGGAATATCTGCACGACAAACACATCAACACGGTTTATTTCGGCGGCGGCACACCTTCATTGCTACATCCTGGCGAAATAAACCGGATTGTTCGGCAAATAGGAGTGCTTTTCAGCATTGATCCCCACGTAGAAATCACGCTGGAAGCTAATCCAGACGACCTTTCGTCTGATTATTTGAAAGCATTGAAAAACGAAACACCTGTCAACCGGCTGAGTATGGGAGTACAAAGCTTTTTTGATGATGATCTCCTTTATCTTCATCGCGTTCATAATGCCCGGCTTGCCCGGAAAGCCATTGAAGAGGCAAAAAAATTCGGTTTTGACAACATGACCATCGATCTGATATATGGTATCCCAACACTGACTGCGGAAAAATGGGAAAAGAACCTCGCACTGTTTTTCGATTATAACATTCCACATTTGTCATCGTATTCCCTGACGGTAGAACCCAAAACAGCATTACAAGTGCTTATCGAAAGACAAAAGCTGAAAAACACCGATGAAGACCAAAGTATCCGTCATTTTGAGATTTTGCTGGAACAAACCCGGCGACACGACTTTGAACAATACGAAATTTCCAATTTTGCCCAGCCCGGCTTTTACTCCAAACACAACTCCACCTATTGGCTTGGCGGGCATTATCTCGGTCTGGGGCCTTCGGCACATTCATTCAACGGCCATTCGCGCCAGTGGAATGTAAAAAACATGAAACAGTACATCGAATCTGAAACTGTTGACCGCCTTGTGCTGGAAAAAGAAATCCTGACCAGAAATCAACAATATAACGAGTACGTGATGACATCGCTGCGAACTTCCCGGGGATGCAATACAGAGCATATCCTGAATGGTTTCGGTGAAAAACATGTTGCTTACTTTGAACGAAAAATTCAGAAGTATTTGAAAGAAAACAAAGTCATGCAAAAAGGCAGTATTTACATTTTGACCGATACGGGCAAGTTGTTTGCCGATGGCATAGCCGGAGATTTATTTTTTGAAGAAGATTGACTTTCTGTTTTTCCAAAATAGTGCTAACGACCACTTGTACATAGGCAAATCCGAAATAGCAATGGCGTACCTTTTAAGTTTTGTTAAGCTTAGGCAGTGGTTTTTAGCATTAATTTTGCTCAACAATCTTTAAAAACAAAAGAATATGGCAGAAATAACATTAAAAGGAAAACCCATCCACACATTGGGAAGACTTCCGGCAAAAGGCACCAAAGCTCCTGAATTTACCCTTGTAAAAAATGACCTGAGTGAGGCTAAACTAGCAGATTACAAAGGGAAAAATATTGTACTCAACATCTTTCCCAGCCTCGACACCCCCACCTGTGCCGCATCGGTAAGGCGTTTTAATGCCGAGGCCTCCAAACTGGCCAACACGGTGGTGTTGTGTATCTCTAAAGACCTGCCTTTTGCCCAGGCACGTTTTTGTGGAAGCGAAGGGCTGGACAACGTGGAAACATTATCCGATTTCAGGCATGAAGAGTTTGGTGAAAGTTATCAGACTGAAATTGTAGATGGCCCTTTGGCCGGGCTGGAGTCGCGGGCAGTGGTTATCCTCGATGAAGAAGGGACGGTGGTTTACACGGAGCAGGTTCCGGAAATAGTGAACGAACCTGATTATGAAGCGGCATTGGCTGTGCTGAAATAGTCTCCGGTGCTGGCTTGAAAAATGTTTTTCCGAAAGCATTAACTTTACAGGCTAATAAAGAAACAGGATGAAAAGCCGTTTTTGATGAAAAAGCCGAATTTTTATTATCTGTCCCTGCCTTTTAGCATTGTAAATGGTGTAGTATGGGGTATCGGCATCGTGTCGCTTCCCCTGCTTGCCAAAACCACTGCACGGGCGGGGCTGACCTTTGCTATGATAAATCTCGGCATTGCTGCCGGAGCTATTGTTTGGGGTCATCTTGCCCCTAAATTCAGGTTAAACAACCTAATTTCTACGGGAACCGTCCTCTCTTTTCTTGCCTGGCTGGCCATCGTTTTGCTCAACGGAAAGTTTTTAATTCCGCTGGCTTTTGTGTTCGGTACTTTTACCGCCAGCATTTTCACCTTTGCCAGCATTATGATAACCAACACTTATCCAAAAAATTTGTGGGACAAATATATTGCTCAGATGCAAGCTTTTATGACCTTCGGAACGGTTGTGGGCCTGCTGGTTACCGCGGTATATGCCAAAGTTGTGGTAGGGCTTCCCTTTTTGTTTCTCGCTATTTTGGTTTATCTTCCATTTTACAAGCACCACCGGCATATTGCAACACATCACCAGCTGCATTCCAGCCTTCTCAAGCCAAAAATGCATTTTGCCGAGTTGTTCAACGGCTACTTCCACCAGCACATTCGCTGGAATCATCTCCTGAACTTTAAAAACAAACCTCTTTTGCTGTTGAATGTCCGTTGGATTTTTGTTTTGCTGGCACCGGCACCAGTTTATGCTATGTATCCCCTGCTTATGAAAAATGCGTTTCATTTGAGCGCTTCGGTTTCATCAATGGTGTATGCACTAAGTACGGCTTTTGGTGTCGTTCTGTTTATCTCTGCCGGCAAAATAGCAAAGAAAAAAAGCCCGTTTTTTACGATGAACCTCGGCACATTATTGTATGTTTTGAGCTTCATGTTGATGCTGGCAGGTATGTGGACGCACCTCTTTCTTATCGGTATTCTCGGTTTTATGCTTATGATATTTTCCTGGGCTTTCATTTCCACAGGAATGAATATTGGGGTAGTGGAACTCACCAGTGAGAAAAAAAGAGGCGAAGCACTGGGCCTTGCCAATTCATTCCAAAGTATTGATAATGTTTTGGGAGGAGCCATCGGAGGATTTATTGTCGCTTCGATGGGCTATGAGGTTATTATGTATTTTGGTATTCTGTTTTCCGGTATTGCTATCGCACTGGGTATCTTTCAACACAAACTTAAATCATAAAATTATGCTGTCTAAAAAGAAAAAAACTAACGAAAAAGAGGCTGTTTCAACAACTTATGCCAGTCGTTTTTTTACCAAACCGGTATCACGCTATCATATTCCTGATGAGGGTATGGATGCGGATGTGGTGTATCAGCTTATTCACGACGAGCTGAACATTGACGGAAATCCGGCATTGAATCTCGCCACGTTTGTAACCACCTGGATGGAACCGCAGGCCGAAAAACTCATTATGGAAACCCTGAATAAAAACCTGGTGGACCAAGACGAGTACCCGCAAACCGGAATCATTCAGGAAAGAGTAATTAACATGCTGGCACAGCTGTTTCATGCTCCCGAAAACAAAGAGTATGTTGGTACGGCTACCATCGGTTCGTCGGAGGCCATCATGCTGGGACTTTTAGCCCACAAATGGCGTTGGCGGAAAAAAAGAGAACAGCAGGGTAAACCCACTCAAAACCCAAATATGGTCATAGGCGCAGATGTTCATGTAGTTTGGGAGAAATTTGCGCGCTATTTTGATGTGGAAATGCGGATAATCCCCATGCAAAATAACCGATATATCCTCTCTGTAGAAGATGTAAGACATCAGGTTGATGAAAACACCATTTGTGTGGGTGTCGTTATGGGTACCACCTTTACCGGGCAACTTGACCCGGTGGAGGAGGTGAATGCGCTACTTGAAGAGATAAAGGAGGAAAAAGGCTGGGACATCCCTATTCACGTGGACGGCGCAAGCGGAGGCTTTATCCTTCCCTTTTTATATCCCGACTTTAAATGGGATTTCCGGCTATCGCATGTGCGTTCCATCAATGTTTCGGGACACAAATATGGTTTGGTCTATCCCGGAGTCGGGTGGCTTATTATGAAGGACAAGTCGGAACTTCCCGAAGAATTGATTTTTTACGTAAACTATCTTGGAAGTGAGGAGGCCACTTATACGCTCAACTTTTCGAGAGGCAGCGCCATGGTGGCTGCACAGTATTACAACCTGCTGCGTCTAGGAAGAAACGGGTACCGGCAAATTATGGAAAACAGCCTGATGAATGCCCAATACCTTGCTTCTAAGATTAATAAAATTAAATATTTCGATTTGATTAGTAAAGAGATAAAGCTGCCTATTCTTGCACTAACGGTAACAAAATCAGCCGGATTTAGCGTTTATCAATTATCAGATAAATTGAGGGAAAGAGGTTGGATAGTTCCAGCTTACTCGCTGCCTGCAGATGCCAACAACATAAAAGTTTTGCGTATTGTAATTAAAGAAAATTTTAGCCGTGATATGGCTGACATGCTGATAGAGGACATGCTTCGGTTTACAAAAGAACTTATAGGAGAGAAAAAACCAAAATCGGAATGCAATAATAGCAGTCAAATTCATAAACATATTTGCTAAGGCAAAAGGTTGATACATGCTGTTAACAGGCAGGATTCTCTTATTTATGCGAATATTCCTGATGCCAGGGAGCTGGTAACCATAAGTCTGAAAACCGGAAAAGTGATAAATAAAACCTCCTTTATCAGCGATTTTGGGAATTTCCCTATGGCAATGGATTCCGTTCATCACCGTTTGTTTGTCGGATACAGATTTCCACCCCGGCTGGAGGTTTTTAATTCACGAACAATGAAAACAATTACCACGTTGAAAATAGGCCACGATGCGGATGATGTTTATTATGATACGCAGAAAAAACAGCTTTATATTTCATGTGGCGGTGGTTATCTCGAAGTTATCCGGCAGGAAGCCCCTGACACCTATAAACTTCAGGACAGAATTAAAACAGCAGAAGGTGCTCGCACATCGCTTTACGTTCCACAACAGAAATATTATTATCTCGCCGTTCCAAAATCCGGGTACAACAGTGCACAAATCAGAATATATAAGCGAAGTGACGCTATAACTCACTGAATAGAAAGCTCCTTAAATGAGGAAGCCGCAGTGAAATAGTGCTATATGTATTTTTCTCCCTTTTCGATTTTTACATCGGTAACAAACAGCCTGATTTTCTGCTCATCTTCCTTACGACAAACCAATAAAATATCATCCTGCTCCACCACAATGTAATCCTCAAGCCCCTGCAAAACAACAAGTTTGTCCTGTGGCATGTTTACAATACAATTTTTTGTGTCGTAAAGCATAACATTTTTACCCACCACGGCATTTTTGTCTTCATCTTTTTCGCGAATGGTATAAAGCGATCCCCAGGTACCAAGGTCCGACCAGCCAAAATCTACGCTGAGAACATACACGTTCTCCGATTTTTCCATTACCCCGTAGTCGATGGAAATGTTTTTGCAAATCGCGTAAGTCTCTTTTATAAATCCGGTTTCTTCGGAGGTATTGTATTTCCCGATACCTTTCTGAAAAAGGCTGTCCACCTCTTTCAAATGCTTGTCGAAAGCGGCCATAATACTTTTCAGCGACCAGATGAAGATACCTGAATTCCACAAGAAGTCACCACTGGCCACGAAAGATCTGGCAATTTCGAGGTTGGGTTTTTCCGTAAAAGTTTTCACTTTATGCAGACGGCTATCTTTGGGATATATGTTTTCACCTTCAAGTTGAATGTATCCGTACCCCGTATCGGGACGGCTGGGACGGATACCCATGGTTATCAGCCAGTCCTGTTCCGATGCTGCTTTCATAGCCGTTTTCACATCCTTCACAAACTCGTCCTCCTTCAAAATAATGTGATCGGAGGGCGCCACCACGATAATAGCATCCTCGTTCTCTTCCTTTATTTTATAATTGGCATACGCGATACACGGTGCAGTGTTGCGCCGCGATGGCTCGCAAAGCACCTGTTTTTCCCCAATCTCAGGCAACTGTTCCAATACCAAATCTCGGTATATTTCATTGGTAACAATATAAATATTCTTAGCAGGAAGAATTTTGGTAAACCTGTCGAAGGTAAGCTGGATGAGTGTTTTTCCAGTTCCGAGCACGTCCATAAACTGTTTGGGATGTGCTGTTTTGCTCATAGGCCAGAAGCGGGAACCAACACCGCCGGCCATAATCACGCAATAATAATTGTCCATCGTAACTTTTTTAGTTGTAACAAAAATAAGGGATTCTGTTAAAATATCATCATCTTCGTTGAAATCAATTCACTATTCACTTCTCACCATTTCCACCGGCGTCAGTGGCTGGAAAAGAAAGATACGCTGACTGTCCAGTTCAACACATTTGTAACGTTTCCGTAATTTTTCAACTACCTGAAACTTCCGGCCATTTCTGAAAAGAAACCTGTCGCCCGGTTGCAAGTCTTCAATTAACGTTTCCTGTTTACCACCATCAAACAGCATGAGCGTCCGCGTTAGTTCCACATCGGCCTGACTTGAAGCTTTGATATTTCGTAAATGTTGATAAATACTTCGCTGTAAATCCGACGGAAAGATATTCTTTTCCAGAAAGGGCTTCATCAGTTTGCGGTAATTAGTTTTCCACTCCTTGCCATGTGCCTGAGCCCTGCTACCATACTGCTTGTGCGTTAACAGATGTGCCAACTCATGAACAAAGGTGATAAAAAACGAATAGGGATTCAAATCGTGGTTTATGGTGATACGATGGTAAGCTTGTCTGTTGCCCGGGGGACGATAATCGCCAAGTTTTGAAGCCCTGCTCCTGGTAATTTTCAAATGAATTTGATACCGGACAACCCATGCAAAGACCGTGTCAATTAGGGCTTCCGGAAGGTATTCTGCTAAAACTTCTTTTTCTTTCATAAAGATGTGATAAGTGCTAACGAACCTGATTTAACAAAGAGACATTACGTATAAGTTTTTCGAGCGGCGCTGTTGCCTCTTTCCAACGGTAATTTCGTTTTACAAAAGTAAAGGCTTTTTCTGCCATTTTAATGCGTTTCTCCTGATTCCCAAGCAGGTACAGGATGGCATCGGCCAATTCCAGGGCATTGTTTCCGATAAGGATTTCGTCTTGCTCTCTGGCCTGCAGTGCCGCATTGGCCAGCGAGGTAGTAATACACGGGATCTTCATGGCCATAGCTTCCAACAGCTTGTTTTGCAGTCCGGTGCCCATGCGCATGGGAGCAATAAAGACTTCGGAACCGGCATAAGCTTCCCGAATGTCATCCATCCATCCGCTGACTTTAACTTTTTCATTTCCCAGATTCCTGACTTTTTTATGGGGACTTGCTCCGGCCAGCAAAAGACGTGCTTCCGGTTTTTTCCGCCATACCAGTGGCATAATTTCTTTGACAAGAAACTGTGCTGCATCCACATTAGGCGGATACTTCATATTTCCGGTAAAAACTATCTCTTGTCTTTTCTTTTGCGAAAGCGGATGAAAAAACTCCGTATCCACACCATTTTTAATGACTGTAATCGTATGCTTTTCCGGATGAGGAATTAAATCGCCATCCTGTTCAGAGATGATGATTTTATGGTCAAACAGGTCGAACATTTTCCTTTCAAAAGCTTCCATACGCTGATATTCCATCCTGAAAATCGGTTTCATCAGCCATCCGGCCTTATCGGCACGCCGTTTTAATCCATAAGAAAAAGCATCCTGATAATCTAGTGTTTTTTTAATAGGAACATTCATAAGGTAACGTGCCGTCCGCGAAAGCTGGGCAAACATGTGATCAGGTTGGTATTCAGCAATTAACGCTTTTATTTTTCTGTTTGCCCGCTGGCTATAAAAGTAACCCGATTGTAACGGAAATCCTGAAAAATAGGCTCTCAGGATGTTTACCACACGGCCGCTTACCGGTAGGTCGATAAAATTAATGGAACGGCAATAGGGCTGTAATTGCTCAAAAGCCTTTTGTTTATCAGCTTTACGTAAAGGATTTAACGCGCAGAGAATAATCTCATGCTTTTCAGACAGCACTTTTATCTGATGAAAAGCCCGGAGCTTGTCTCCCTTTTCAAGTGGGTACGGAATTCTGGAAAGCAAAACGAAAATTCTCATAAGCCAGCGTCTGTTCGCTTCGGGCAAAGGTCATAAAATTTCACGATAAAAAGCCTCCAACTGCCCAATTATTTTTCGATTATCATGCTTTGCCTCCATGAGCTTGCGGGCATTTTTTCCCAAATTAGCTGCTTCCACCGGATTTTCGTAAAGACGGGCAATGGCCGATACAAAATCCTCAGCCGTAGTAGCAAGGAGTACACTCTCGCCATCGGCATATTCAATACCTTCGGCACCGGTTTTAGTGGAGATAACAGCCTTCCCAAGACACATGCTCTCAATAATTTTAATGCGGATACCACTACCGGAGAATAGTGGAGCAATGGAAATACTTTTCGAAATGATAAAATCACGGGCATTGGGGACTTCACCTAATACCACCACATTTTTTTCTTTCAGTTCCGTAAGCCACCGGGGCATAGCACGGCCGGCAAGATAAAGTTTCAGATCAGGATATTTCACACGTACTTTTGGCCATACCTCTTTCAAAAACCAACGTATCCCCTCCTCATTGGGTATCCAGTTCATGGCGCCGATATGAAACAAAGCATTTTCCTGCTGTTGTTTATCGTGAAGCGGATAGTCTTCAAAATTTACACCAAACGGGATGGCCTGCACTGGTTTTTGGCAATTACTTTTAAAAAATCCGGCATCTTTTTTCGTAATAGGCAGGATACCATCGAAATTGTTCAGCACTTCTTTTTCGTAACTTTCGAGTGTTGTAAAAAGGTGATGCAGGTATAACTTCTTCGCCGGATTCCGGCTTGTCAAAAATATTCGCTTCCAGATAAGATGCTCAATATTATGCGCGCGCAATACGATTTTTGCCTTGCTGTATTTTCTGATAATGTGCAGATAAGGCGCCATGAAAAGCGTTTCCATCTGGACAATATCAAAATTTTCCGTTTGCAGAATTCCAACAAGCTTTTTCTCAAAAGCCTTTGAGACAAACCGTAACACGTGGTACGATTGCCGTGAGAACAGATTTAAAAAGGCAGGAACAGGTTTTACGGCTAAATCAAGATGAACAAATTCAATACCGGTTTCATCGCGGTAAGCTTGCGGGATGTCTTTCGGCACGACTTGGTATTTATCCGAATTCACAGCGAGAACTTTTATCCGGTTTCCGGCAGCTATCAACCCCTCTATAAGGTTGTTCATAGCCATGGAACCCCCTTCTTTTGCAGGCCAGGGTGATTTGTTGCAAATGAAGAGTATTTTCAGCGGAGTCATTGTCTTTGTTGTTCGGATTTTTTTTTCAGCAACATAGATTTTCCTTTGCCCAAAGTATCCACAATTTTCTTAACACCCTTGTGTTTTTCAAAATATTTTCGCCAGCTTTCCGTATCCATAATCTGTGAGTCGGTGGTGGCTTTGTATGTCAGAAACAGCCCGAGAGGAAGAATGACCATCGTGGAGAGCCAAACGCCGAAGACCACGCTCATTTCACCGGTACGGGCAGCTTTTTCACCGGTTACCGAAATAACATGATAAATAACAAAGAAGATAACGGAAATAACTACGGGTAGTCCGAGCCCGCCTTTCCGGATAATGGCCCCCAACGGTGCCCCTATGAAAAAGAAAATCAGACAGGCGAGAGAGAGCTTAAATTTCTGATTCCAAACAATCTCGTGCCTGATAATCAGCTGATCTTTAGGTTTAACAATACGGTTTACATGAAACAACACATTGTCTTTTGCATTACGTGTACGCCGCTGTGCATACCCTAGGATTTGATTTTGGGCATCCAGATCAAAATTCTTTAGGAAAGGATAGAGAATGGGGGTCGTCTTCGCCTCTTTTTGAACTATATCCTTATGTTTAGAGCCTGGTTTCTCCTTTTTCTTCAACAGACCGAAACTGCGCAATGAGTTTACCTGAAAAGCAATTTTTCTCTCCTTCACAAACAGAGACAAAGAATCAATAGCATGGTTAAGCTGCTTAATATTCAGCATTGAATAATGGTTCTTAAAAAGCGACTCGTTTGTGTGGTTAAGGTCTAGTTGGGAAAGATCGAACGAAAGAATTTGCTTTTTAAATTTAATCACTTCAAAGGGATGGCTTTGCCGGTACCCCCTTTCATTGACAACTTCAATATAATTATAGCCATTAAAGAGGGAGATAACCAAATGCTGCTGGTTGGGCGACAGCTCCATGATACCTTTTTTTGCAACAGTTACTTTTGTATCGCCCATCCGGTTGGTATGGTCGTATATCATAACATTGAAAATAGTTTTATTGTCTTTGGCTTTTCGGCCTGCTCTGATAACATACCCATTAAGCTCATTGTCAAAGATACCCTCATCTAAGTTAAAAGCCAGCTTTTTCTGACGTACATCATAGAGTAAAGAACCAAATTTCAGGTTGGCAACCGGGAAAATATAATTTGAAAACAAAAAGGCACTGATGCTGATAATAACGACCAGAATAATAAGTGGTTGCATGGCTTTCTGCAGAGAGATGCCGGAACTCTTAATGGACACCAGCTCATAATGTTCTCCCAGATTACCGAAAGTCATAAGAGAGGAAAGCAGAACGGCAAGAGGCAGTGCGAGGGGCACAAAAGTTGCCGATGCATAAAACATAAGTCGCAAAATAACAGTCAATCCGAGACCTTTGCCAACCAGGTCATCCACATATTTCCACAAAAACTGCATCAACAATATGAAAAGCGCAATCAGAAAGGTCATTAAAAAAGGACCCAGATACGATCTCAGCATATATTTATGGAGTTTCTTCATGGAAGCTTATAAAACCTGTTACAAAGATAGGGAAACTGTTGGGGATGATAATATAAAAAAAGCCAATCTCTTTCGGAGACTGGCTTTTTCAATGAATTCGCAGAAAATTATCTCTTCAGGACTTTTCTGGTCGAGTAGTTTATTTTCAGGGCATTGGCCTTACGCAACTGTTGCTTTACATCAGTAACAATTCCCATCTTAGTATTTTCATCTACTTTTAAAGAGGTGGTGATGAGGTTTCTCTCAGCTTCGTTACGTGCCTGACGTTCTTTGGAAACAAATTCCGGAATATCCTTCACCGTAGCGTAACTGTCGTTAAGCTGAATACGTGATTTAGTACCGTAAAGAGCCTTATTCACCGGCTCTCCAATGTAAATATAACTCACCAACGATTTCTTCTGGAGTTTCTGAACCTGCGTTGCAGTAGGAAGCTTAATTTTCACCATTAAAGTATTCTCACGCATGGTAGTAGTTACCATGAAGAAGAAAAGTAATATGAAAATAATATCAGGAAGCGATGCGGTATTAATCGCCGGTTCTGATTTAGTTTTAGTTGTTTTAAATTTTGCCATTTTACTGTCCTCCTACATTTTCAGGTTCAGCTTCTGAAACACGTATTGGAACCAACTTGTTAATAATCTTAGTCTTCTTGGGATCAACCAGTTGATCGAATTTCAGACCATAATATTTAAGCGATTGCTGATCTTTCATTTCATTAAACGCTTTCGCTATTGCATCCTGAACGCTAATGTACATTTTGTAAGAGGTTCCCCTATCATTCTTTAACGAAACAATACCCTTTGACATCAAAACTTTTTTTCCTAATCCGGGAATAAATTTTTCCTGAACTTCGGGATAAGCCTTGTTGTTGGGATGCAACGACATGAAATCAACAACTTTTTGAGTCAGGTTGCTAATATCACCTGGTTTTCCGTTGACAAGCATGAGATCGTGGCTGTTGATAAGAATTTTCAAAACGTTTCGTTCTTTCACATCCACATTTTCGTTTTTATTTTTGACAGGTGGTGGCAGAATCCTCGTAATACCGGTATCAACATCCATGGTTGTTGTAACCAGGAAGAATATCAGCAAAAGGAATGCGATATCCGCCATTGATCCGGCATTTATTTCCGGTGCTGCTCTTTTAGCCATAACTTTTTATCTTATTTAAATATTTTCATAACTCCTGAATACAGGATAACGACAATAGACAATCCAAATGTAATGTAGGTGGCAATAAGTCCCATACCTACAAGTCTTGAAGTCTCTGCAGTAATATGATATGTTTCCAGTCTTAAGGCCGAAAGTTGGTTTGTGGCAAAAGCATAAGAAACAGCAAGAATTACAGCAAGAAGCACAATGCTCAAAAGCATTTTTATCAGGTTCTTGGGGTTAATAACTATGGTATAAATCGGTGCCAGGATAAGAACGAGTATACCAAGAATTAACATGAATTTTCCCCAGTTCAGGAAAGTGTCAGTACTTATAGCTCCGGCATAGAATAATATTCCGGGGAGAGCTGATAAAATCAGCAGTACGTACAAAACCTTTCTGGTAATGTTTGCTACTTTATCTTTCATGGCTGATTATTTTTTGTATTGTTTAGCCACTAAGTCAATGAAAGCAATGGAAGTATCTTCCATGTCGCTAACCAGACTGTCGATTTTTGAAATAATATAGTTATAGAAAACCTGCAATATGACAGCTACAATCAAACCAAACACGGTTGTCAACAAAGCCACTTTAATACCAACAGCAACAACTGCAGGGCTAATATCACCGGCTGCTGCAATATCGTCAAATGCTTTAATCATACCAATCACCGTACCCATAAATCCTAACATAGGTGCCAGAGCAATGAATAAGGAAACCCAGCTAACGCCGCTCTCCAGTCGTCCGGTAACTACGCTACCATAAGCAACAATAGATTTCTCCACGTCTTCCAGTCCGTTGTCGTAACGGTTGAGGCCCTCTGCGAAAATAGCAGCAACAGGTCCACGCGTGTTACGGCAAATTTCTCTTGCGCCTTCAATATCATTATTGTTAAATGCTTCTTCCACATTTTTAAGTAGCTTTTTGGAGTTGATGGAAGCAAGACTCAGGTAAAGGATACGTTCAATAACAATGGCAAGACCGAAAATAAGGGTCAACAAAATTGTACCCATAAATCCGGGACCACCTTCGATGAATTTTTCTTTTAAAACCTGGTGGAATGATTTTGGTTGTGCAGTTGCGGCAGGAATAGTTGCAGCAACGGCAGTAGTGTCTGTTGCAGTCGAATCATTTTTGACTACTGTTGTTGTATCATTTGCTGCGGCGTCCTGGGCATAAACAAAATTTGAAAGCCCTATGGTTAACAGGGCAGCAATTGAAATGAATGCAATAAATTTTTTCATGATTGATAAAAATTGATTAAAAACGATTTTACATTTTCTGAAATAAAAGCGGTTACAAAAATATAAATTAATTTGATTAAGAACTATTTTTTAGATAATTATTCACTTTCAGCGGAGAGAGTGGGATTCGAACCCACGATGCCCTTTAGGGGCATACACGCTTTCCAGGCGTGCCTCTTCAACCGCTCGAGCACCTCTCCTTTTCCGGACGCCAAAAGTATAAAAATATTTTTAATGTACAGAAATTTCTCCTCTTAAGGGTAAATTCATAATGGCTCTAAACTTTTCGGGGGTAATATTTTGCCCCAGCAGAAACATACTTTTTGTCAAGGCAGCCTCGGTTGTGATGTCATATCCGCTGATAATTCCAATCTCTTTCAACATTAAAGAAGTGTCGTATTTCCCTTGTTCAACGGCTCCTGCCGGGCATTGTGATACATTTATAATATGTAATCCACTTTCCACGGCCATTTTTAAAGCTGTGATAAACCATTCTTCCATAGTGGCATTTCCCGATCCGAATGTTTCCAGAATCACAACTTTTAAATCGGGAATATGAAGGATGGCTTCAACGGCTTCTTTTGAAATTCCAGGGAATAATTTTAAAATAACGACCCGATTATCCAAAACCTTATGAACTTTCAGCTTCTTAAAATTGGGTTTCAGAATATTGTGTTTATTATATTTAAGGTAAACGCCCACATCGGCCAGCACAGGATAATTTGGCGAAACAAAAGCATTGAAGTTCTCTGCATTGTATTTAACGGTACGGTTGGCACGCATCAGAAAATTTTCAAAATAGATACAGACCTCCGGAATCAATGGGGTATCGTCTTCGGTAGCCGCTGCCAACTCAATGGCGGTGATAAAATTCTCCCGCCCATCGGTACGCAAAACACCAAGCGGCAACTGCGAACCGGTGAAAATGACCGGTTTGTTTAAGTTCTCCAGCATGAAGCTTAGCGCCGATGCAGTGTAAGCCATGGTATCGGAACCATGCAGGACCACAAACCCGTCAAATATTTCGTAATTCTTTTCAATTATTTCAGCCAGCACAGCCCAATGTGCCGGACTCATCTCGCTGGAGTCGATGAGCGGATCGAAACATTTAAACTCCAAATGATAATGAAACCGTTTCAGCTCCGGCATCTGGTCATAAACTCCTTCAAAGTTAAAAGGTCGCATGGAACCGGTTTTCGCGTCTTTTATCATCCCTATTGTTCCGCCGGTATAAATAATGAGCAGGCTGACTTGATTTTCCATATTCTTACAATTTCTTTAAAAAAAGATTTTCGGCGGTGCTGTTTGTGATTTCAGCTACCGCTTCCGGTGGAACCTTTTTTATTGTGGCTATTCTTTTTGCCACATAAAGCAGATAAGCACTTTGGTTTCGTTTTCCACGAAAAGGCACCGGTGTCAGATAAGGGGCATCGGTTTCCAATACCAATGATTCCAGAGGTAGCTGAGCTACCACTTCTGCCAGCCCGCTGTTTTTAAAGGTAACAATCCCACCAATACCCATTTTAAATCCGGCATCCATGATTTTGGCTGCTTCGCCCACTGTTCCTGTAAAACAATGAAAAACTCCTTTCAAATCATCTGTAAGCTCTTCCTTTACAATTTGATAAGTGGTATCGAAAGCATTGCGTGTGTGTATAGAAACTGCCAGCCGATATTTCTTGGACAGCCGCAGTTGTTTACGAAAAGCCTCCTTTTGCACTTCTTCAAAGGAACTGTCCCAGTAAAGGTCAATACCTATTTCGCCCACCCCACAATAATTTCCCGTTGCCAGTTCCTGCTCAACCAATGCCAGCTCTTTTTCATAATTTCCTTTTACGGAAGTGGGATGCAACCCCATCATCGGGAAACAAAATTCAGGAAAAGCGGCAGTTATGGTTTTCAGGTCGTGCAGTGTAGTGCTGTCGATATTGGGCAGTAGCATACGTTCCACGCCGTTTTCCAACGCGTTGTCAATAACCTGTTCCCGGTCTTTTTCAAAATCGTTGAGGTAAAGATGGGTATGCGTATCTGTCAGTATCATGCGGCAAAAATAGCGGAAAAAAGTGTGAAACCACAAAGCTATTCTTCCGGTGGTTGTTCCTCCCTCATACCTTTTAATACGGCATTCACCTCTTCTTCTGTTTTGTACAAAACAGCTTTACAGATACGAATGAGTTCGGCAGCCCGTTTTACTTTTTCCGAGAGTTCGTCCACCGAAATATCTTCGTTTTCAATTTCCGTGACAATATTTTCCAGTTCTTCGATAGCCTGGGAATAACTTTGCTCTTCCATGAGTTTTATTTTTTATTTTTTCTCTCAATGATACTTTCTATTTCACCTTCGTACAACCTTGTTATCATTTTTTTACCCGGTATTGCATCTGTCGCCGATTTAAGTACTCTTCCGCCAACAGTGGAAATGCTGTAGCCTTTTTTCAGAACATTTTCGGGCTTCATCAGGTTGATCTTACTTGCCAGTAACCTAAGCCGGCTGTCCGCCTTTTGAACCGATTGTCCCGCATAAATTCCCATCAGCTTTTGAATATTCTCCAACTTTTGCCCTTCCTGCAGGATTTTCTGAACCGGCTGGTATTTCAGGTGCGAGGCAACACTTACAAGCTGTTCATCAGCTTTACCAATCATCCCCTGCCCCGATTGCTCCAGCCTTTTTATCAGATAAATCTGTTGGGTTTTATGACGGCTAAAGAGGTTGTGGGTATGTACGGCAAACATTTTTGTCACTTGTGAGAAATGCTGCTTTTCAGTGGCCAGCATTTCCATAACATCCCTTACCATTTTTGCCTCGGCATTCCCCAGCCTTACGGCAAAATTGTGAAAATGCTGAATAAGAAAATGACCCGCTTCGGTAGGTGTAATTTTGTTGGCAAAAGCTACCATTTGCACCACAGTAAGGTTGGTGGAGTGGCCTATGCCGGTGATTACCGGAAGGGGACAAAGCGCCACCGTTTTGGCAAGATAGTAATTGTCATAAGCATTTAGCCCCACATCACCACCGCCACCACGTATAATAGCTACCACATCAAACTCCTTGCGGCGGGAGGCAATGGCTTTTAATTGTGCAGAGATAGAGCTAACCGCGCCATCGCCCTGTAGCAGTGCCGGAAACAGCGAAAGCACAAACCGGTAATTCCAGCTGTTACTTTCCAATACATTTTTAAAATCACTGTACCCTTTGCTGGTTTCCACCGAAATAACAGCTACACGTTTGGGCAGCAAAGGCAAATGCTGTTTTTTGTTTTCTGCTATCAGGCCTTCCTCTTTCAACTTTTCAACGGTCAGTTGTTTTTCGCGTGCCATTTCGCCCAGCGTGAAAGCCGGCTCCACATCAAGGATGTTCAGCGCCAGTCCGTAGTGCTCGTGATAGCCTACTTTGGCGAGAAACAGGATTTTCAAACCATCTTTCAGCGGCTCGCCGGTGACCGTTATGAATTTCCGGTTGATCTTATTGAAGTTTCCAGCCCATATATTGGCTCTGATTTGTGCTTTAATAAGGCCGTTGTGCTTCTCCACCAGATCAGGATAGCAATGGCCGCTTTTGGGATAAAAATTGAGTTTGGTAACTTCGGCTTTCACCCAGTAATAATCGGGAAAAGCCCGGCTAATAGCCCGACTGATGCCTGCTGAAATCTCCAGTAGGCTATAAATCTTTCTATTATTTGCAATTTCCGGCATATTCAGCAAAGATAAACCGAAAACCCAAACATCCTTTACGTCCTCAACATCCGAAATTTAGAATATTTAAGAATTCCACCGGGTTGATTGGCAGGAAGGTTGCTAAAACATTACTACCTTTGGGAATTATAGTTCATATAATAAAAAACGGAGGCTTTATGAAAGCAGCTATCATAACAACCTATCCACCACGCGAATGCGGTATCGCCACATTTACTGAGAACCTTATACGTGCCCTACCAAAAAAAACAGAAGGGAAGAAAGAAGACACCTCTGTCCTTGTTGTTGCCATTACCGACAAGGAAGGCTTCTATACCTATCCCGATATTGTGAAATACAGCATCCGCGAAAGCCATCAGAACGACTACCTTAAGGCAGCCGACTTTATAAACTATTCGGCAGATATTTGTATTTTGCAACATGAGTTTGGAATTTTTGGCGGTAACAGCGGGGTCTATATCCTTCCGCTGATTAACCGGTTGAAAGTGCCGCTGCTGGTCACGTTTCATACTGTTTTGAAAGAACCGACATTCAGCGAAAAGGCTATTATCTCCGAAATAGGCAAAAAGGCGGACAAGATCGCCGTGATGAGTAAGATGGCTGTGAACTTTCTGGAAGAAATTTACCAAATCCCACGAAAAAAAATTACAATTATCCGCCACGGTTTCCCGGAATTCGACTATGAAAACCATAGCCACTACAAACAAAAGTTTCATTTGGAAGACAAAATCCCACTCATGACTTTTGGACTGCTCAGCAGAGGAAAAGGCATTGAAACCGCCATACGTGCACTGCCCCGTGTGGTGGATAAATTTCCTAACATTGTTTATCTGGTCATAGGAAAAACCCACCCCGGCGTGGTTAAAGTTTCGGGCGAAGAGTATCGCCATTTTCTGAAAAGGCTGGTGCAAAAAAACAAACTGGGAAAGCATGTGATTTTTATTGACAGCTTTCTTGAAGAACCGGATCTGTGTGCTTACCTTTCGGCCACAGATATTTATATAACCCCCTACCCCAACGAAGCACAAATTACCAGCGGAACACTTTCGTACGCGATAGGTGCAGGTGCCGCCGTGGTTTCCACACCTTATTGGCACGCCACAGAACTACTCGACAAAGGGCGGGGAATGCTTTTCCCGTTCAACGACCATGAAGGGCTGGCCTATGTGCTACTTCAGCTACTGGAAAATCCGGCAAAAATGAAAGCCATACGTAACCGTGCATTTGCTTACGGACAAAGAATTACCTGGCCTTTGCAGGGAAAAAAATATCTGAGAACAGCAGAATTGGCCATAAAAAGATACCATACGCCAAAGATTTACAAAGAAAAGACTATTGATCTGGCATTGCTGCCATTGCTGAACCTGAGCCACATCAAGCGATTGACGGACACCACCGGGGTCTTACAACATGCACGATATAATATTCCAAATTTTCACCACGGCTATTGTCTTGACGACAACTCCCGCGCGTTGCTGGCGATGAATATGGTTTACGAACGACAAAAAGAACCGGAGGCTATTAACTTAATGTCCACCTACCTTTCTTATATCAACTACATGCAAAACCCGGATGGCAGTTTCCGAAACTTTCTCAGCTATGACCATAAATATCTCGACAAGAAGAGTTCGGAAGATGCTTTTGGAAGAACCATCTGGGCTTTGGGATTTTTGCTGGCTCATTCGCCTAACGATGCCTTCTTTCAAATCGCATTCCAGCTTTTTAATTCATCGGTAAATATTTTTCAGCAATTGAAAAGTTTACGGGGAATTGCCAACACCCTCCTTGGTATAAACTATTATCTCATCCGTTTCCCCCGGGACGAAGGAATGATTAAAATAATGTCCGGACTATCCAACAAACTGACCGATGCCTATGAAAAAGAAAGCGGATACCATTGGCAGTGGTTTGAGCAGGAATTGACCTATGACAACGGGCTGTTGCCGGCGGCGTTATTTTGCACGTACGAAAAAACCGAAAATGAGAAATATTTAAAGATAGCCAAAGAGAGTATGACCTTTCTGGAAAGCATTATTTTTAAAGGAGACCACATCGTACCCATTGGAAACAACGGATGGTATCGTAAAGAAGAGAAACGCGCCAGATTTTCCCAGCAGCCTATTGATGCCATGGCTATGGTGCTTATGTATGAAAAAGCTTATCTCGTAGCCGAAAATAAAAAGGATTATTTGCATAAAATGTTTACCTCTTACATGTGGTTTTTGGGAGAAAACGATCTGCGACTCCCATTGTATGATTATGAAACCAAAGGCTGCTGCGACGGGCTGGAAAAAGAAGGGATAAACCGTAACCAGGGTGCCGAAAGTATGCTGGCTTACCTTTTGTCACATCTTATTGTATTGGAAGCTTTTGAAAAAGAAAAAACTTTTTAATATCAAGAAAGGAGTCAAAATGAAAGTTGTGACCCGTTATTCCCAAAATCCCATTCTCACCAAAGAGGATGTGCCATATCCGGTGGCAACGGTACATAACGCCGCCGTGGTGAAACACAATGGAAAATACATCATGGTCTTCCGGTCGCATCTGCACAACGGCCGTAGCATCCTGGGCATTGCCGACAGCAATAACGGAGTTGATTTTAAAGTCAGGAAGAAGCCGTTTATGACACCTGGCGACAAAAGCCCGTATCAGGACTATGAAACGTGGAGTATCGAAGACCCGCGCATTACGTTCATAGATGGGGAATACCTTATTATATATAGTGCATACTCGCCGCATGGTATTCGTATCGGGCTGGCCAAAACCCGTGATTTTGAAACTGTGGAACGTTTCTCCATGATCACAGAGGCCGATTACCGCAACGTGGTCATCTTTCCGGAAAAGTTTAACGGACTCTATGCCCGTCTTGACAGGCCTCATTCGGAAATAAGCCCATGGTCTATCTGGATTTCTTACTCTCCCGACCTGCGCTATTGGGGTGAGTCAAAACGGATTATGAATCCTGTACCTTATCATTGGGACGAAATGAAAATCGGTCCTGGAGCACCACCCATAAAAACCGAAAAAGGATGGCTGAGTATCTATCACGGCGTTTTCCCCACTATGGACGGTAGCGTTTACCGGCTGGGCGTGGCCTTGCATGACCTACACGAACCCTCAAAAATCATTGGCGTGGGCGACAACTGGATTCTCCAACCCGAAGACCCGTGGGAAATTACAGGTTATGTCCACAATGTGGTGTTTAGCTGTGCCGCTGTCCCCGAAGACGATGGCACTGTGCGAATATACTGGGGTGGCGCTGATACGGTGATGTGTACCGGAACAGCACAAATAGCAGATTTAGTAGAGATGTGTCTGACAAAAACAAGGAAAGCTATTCCCTGAATAATAAGAGGCTGAAAACATGGAATCTTTGCGAAACATTAAAATTGCCATATTATCGCCGGCCTGCTGGCGGACACCTCCTCGAAAGTACGGGCCATGGGAACAGGTGGCTTCTAACATTGCCGAAGGATTGGTGGCGAGGGGATACAAGGTTACACTTTTTGCCACAGCCGATTCCATGACCGGTGGAAAGTTGGAAGCAGTCTGTGACAAGCCTTACGGCGAACATCCCGAAATGGATGCCAAAGTTTGTGAAAGCCTGCACATTTCGCATTTCGTGGAGATGGCTCACCGGTACGACATACTGCACAACAATTATGATTTTCTGCCGCTGACCTATTCACGGCTCATCAAACCGCCCATGGTGACAACCATCCATGGGTTTTCTTCACCGAAGATTATTCCTGTATATAAAAAATACAACGATACCTCTTATTATGTCTCCATTAGTAACTCCGACCGGAGCCGGGAGCTGGATTACATAGCCACCGTTTATAACGGCATCAACCCCAAAGGATTCCACTTTCAGAAAAACCCGGATGACTATCTGCTTTATTTCGGGCGGATACATCCTGAGAAGGGAACATATGAAGCCATTCAGATTGCCCGGAAAGCAGGCAGACGCCTGATTATATCCGGGCTGATCCAGGATGAAGAATATTTTAATGCAAAAGTGAAACCCCATCTGGATGATAAGCATATTATTTTCGTGGGCAATTCCGGGCCGAAACGGCGTGACGAGTTGCTGGGGGGAGCTTTTGCACTATTACATCCTATTAGTTTTGAAGAGCCATTTGGCCTCAGCGTGGCAGAGGCCATGATGTGCGGAACCCCGGTCGTAGCCTTCAGCAGAGGTTCCATGCCCGAACTGGTGGTAGAAGGCAAAACAGGTTTTCTGGTTCATTCCATCAATGAAGCGATAGCTGTTTTGCCCGCCATCGAAAATATCCGGCGTGCAGATTGCCGCCAACATGCCATGGAGAATTTCAGCATCGACAAAATGGTTGATGGTTATTTAGAAGTTTACCGGAGAATACTTTCCTCATAAATATCAAATACATTTCAAAATACGATGGATGAATTTTTCTACAAGAGAACACGGGCTCGCAAATAAAACCAAATTATTATCCTTCAGATTTCTTTAACCTCATCAAAATCGAAAAGGCCCTGTCAATATCGTTCTCACTCACCAAGATGGTAAACTCATTTGTTGTAGATATAAGCTCCTCAATATTAATATTTTCCAGAGCCAGATTTTTTAGAATGTAATAAAAAAAACCCGTTGTCTCATCCCTTTTTTTGGGTAACCGCAGGGTAATTGAGGACAAGCTATATTTCTGAAAAATTAACTTTTCTTGTGCAAATATCTCTTCAACAAGTTTGGTTGTCGAATTACTTACCACAACTGTTGTTTCAAAAATCCCACGTGACACGGAATAATAAATCTGGTCACCGGAAATACGGCTAATCAATTCGCGATGATTCCCGGCAAGGGTGCTGGAGTTTTCATACGTGTAGTGCATTAGCCCCGACTGAACAATAAGGTCGCCAAGGCTGCTGACGAATTGCTTGATGCCAAACTTAATTTTATAATTATATCCGGGGTCGTACCTTTTTATGGCCATAACGATAGCCCCGGCCTGAACTTCTTTATGTAATTCCTTCTCCACCCGCGGTTTAAGCCTTCTGGACAATGACGAAATATTGATTAACCCTTCATCCAAAGCCTCTTCTAAAAAAGGCGTTTCCCGAATCAATTGTTTTACCGTTTCTCCTATTGTTCTCATGTGTTAGAATTTTAACATTCTGTGTAAATTTTGTATAAAATTATTAAAAAATTTTAAAATAAGGACTTTAGGGTTTAGATTTGGGCTTTATTTATAAATTTTTTAAAAAGTTCACCCTTGTTTAATAAAGAATTATATCAATATTTTTCTCAAACAGAAACACCTTTTTATTACTATGATATGGGGTTGTTTAATGAAAGTTTAAGCAAACTTAAACAAGCAGCTGAAAAGTTTAATTACCTTATTCATTATGCCATAAAAGCAAATGCAAATGAACGTATTCTTGAAACCATAAAAGAATATGACTTTGGCGTTGATTGTGTAAGTGGAAATGAAGTTAAGAAGGCCATAGAGACAGGAATTAAGTCTGAAAAAATTGTATTCGCCGGGGTTGGGAAAAGTGATGTTGAAATCAATTACGCCATCGACCAGTCTATCTTTAGTTTCAACAGCGAATCTATGGAAGAAATTGAAGTAATAAATGAGTGGGGAGGCAAAAAGCAAAAAATTGTTCCGGTTTCTCTTCGTCTGAATCCCGACATAGATGCCATAACACATAAATATCTGACTACCGGGTTACCCGAAAATAAATTTGGGATTCCCCTGCAATTTTTGGATAAAGTAATTCGCCGGGTGAGTAATTTATCTAATATCAAACTCATTGGGCTTCATTTCCATATTGGTTCACAAATCAGGGAACTGGCACCTTATATTGAACTTTGTGAGAAAGTAAACAACATTCAGGATATCATCTTTGACAAACACGGGGTTAAGCTTGAGCATATCAATTTAGGTGGCGGATTAGGCATTAACTATGAAAATCCGGATGCTGAGCTTATTCCAGATTATGCTGACTTTTTTAACGCCATCAATGAGCATTTGAAATTACGAAAGAACCAAAAGGTTCACTTTGAGCTGGGGCGGGCTGTAGCCGGACAAATGGGCAGCCTCATTTCCAGGGTATTATATATTAAAAAAGGCGTGAATAAGAACTTTATGATTCTTGATGCCGGCATGACCGATTTGATACGTCCGGCACTTTATGGTGCACAACATAAGATTCAAAATATTTCAAAACCGGAAGTGCATATAAAGAATTACAAATATGATGTAGTAGGCCCTGTTTGTGAATCATCCGACAGCTTTGATGATAACGTGATGCTCCCCATGACAGAACGCGGAGATCTTGTGGCTATCAGAAGCACAGGAGCTTATGGAGAGATCATGGTTTCTCAATATACTTTGCGCGACAAGCCTAAAGCGATTTATTCGGATGAGTTAAAGGACGAACAGGGGAAGTTGATATTTTCAAAAGAGTCTGTTTTGTGAAATAATATGTTTTAAAATATGATAACAGTTTTTATAAATGTAAAATGAATGTTAAGACTTCGGTAATTTTTCTCGTAGCGTTAATAGTTTTCGCGTCCTGCTCCGGGACCAATGAGCCATCATTAGTCCCGGAGATAGCAGGAGGTGTTGATTCGTTGAGACAAATCTATACCCCAGGCGCCAACGTTGCATTGTAGAGCGGTTTCATAAAAAATGATAAAATCAAAATAATATGCTTTTAAACCGAAGAAAATTTGCAAAAACATTAGGTATCGCCACTGTAGGTGCCGTGATGCCAAAAGTGTCTTTTGGTACACCCCCGGCCGTTATTAAAAGCAGCAACAGTAAGATGAAACTTTCATTCAAACCTTATGAATTGCAGATGGAACACACTTTTACAGTGGCAGAATATTCTCGCAATTCAACTCCGGATGTGTTAACACAAATAGAATATGAGGGAATTACAGGATATGGCGAAGCTTCCATGCCTCCATATCTTGGAGAAACCATTGCCACTGTCACCAAATTCCTCCAAAAAGTGAATTTGGAACAATTTCCCGATCCGTTCAGAATAGATGATATCTTAAATTATGTGGATTCTATTGCTGAGGGAAATCCTGCCGCAAAAGCCTCCGTTGACATCGCGTTGCACGATTTGATTGGGAAGATTGTGAATCAGCCGCTTTATAAATTGTGGGGATTAAATCCTGCTAATACACCATATACCGATTTTACCATTGGCATCGACAAGCCGAATATAGTCCGTCTGAAAACAGAAGAAGCCAAAAAAGCAAAGCAAGGCTTCAAAGTATTAAAAGTAAAACTGGGTCGTGGCAATGATCAGGAAATGATTAACACAGTAAGGGAAGTTACGGATGTTCCTTTGTATGTGGATGTAAATCAGGGCTGGAAAGATAAAAACAAAGCGCTGGACATGATTTACTGGTTGAAGGAAAAAGGGGTGGTATTTGTAGAGCAGCCCATGCCGAAAACACAAGTTGATGATATGGCCTGGCTTACGCAGAACAGTCCTTTGCCCACCATGGCTGATGAGGCATTTCAAAGGTTACCCGATATAGTGGATAAAATCAAAGGCGTTTACTCAGGTATCAACATCAAGTTGATGAAAAGTACCGGACTTTATGAGGCCCAAAAGATGATTACGGTTGCCAGGGCTTTGAACATGAAAGTTATGGTTGGATGTATGACGGAAACCTCCTGCGGTGTTTCGGCTGTTGCACAGCTTTCGCCACTTGTGGACTGGGGTGATCTGGATGGGAATTTGCTGATAAAAAATGATCCTTTTACAGGTATGAAAGTGATTGATGGCAAAGTAACACTCAACGATTGGCCGGGAATAGGAATTAAAAAAGTATAACTTTTTAATAAAAAGAAATTAATTCTTTAATGAAACTAAAGGAGGTTTATTGTTCAGGCAATTGTATGTTAAAAAGTATTAAAAAAATATAAGATATGTTAAAAACAACAATATAAATTGTAGTCAATCTTTATTAATATTAATTTAAATTTATGAGCTTATGAAAAAAATTTACAGGTTCTTGTTTCTTTTTATGGTGTTTATTTCTGCCACGCAATTACTTTTTGCACAAACGCAATTAGTAACGGGTGTTGTAAATGACGCCTCCGGAGCCGGACTGCCGGGCGTGAATATACGCGTTAAAGGAACAATGATTGGAACCACAACTAACCTAAACGGGAAATACAAAATACAGACTACCGATGGCAGTACATTGGTATTTTCCTTTGTTGGATACACTACTAAAGAAGTTAAGGTCACCGGCCCAACACTTAACATTGTACTTCATGAAACCGTAAATAAGCTGAGTGAAGTCGTCGTAACTGCTTTTGGTATGAAGAAAGAGGCCAGAGCGTTAGGCTATTCTGTAAGCGAGATTAAAACCAAAGATTTGAATATGGCAAGCCAAACCAGCGCCATCGAAGCGCTGCAAGGGAGAATAGCCGGTTTACAAATCAGGAGGACTTCCGGGTCGGCCGGTGGCGGTGTTGATATTTTAATCAGAGGGCTGAGTTCCATTGACCCCAGTCGAAATAACCAGCCACTTATCATTGTGGACGGCTTGGCTATAGATAATGAAACATTTGCGGGTAACGTGTTGCCAAGTGCAGGTTCAAACGCCGTAGGTAGTTCATCACAGTTTGCATATTCAAACAGAGCCGGCGACATCAACCCTGATGACATAGCAAGTTACACCATATTAAAAGGGGCAGCTGCCACAGCATTATATGGTGTTAGAGCAGCAAATGGTGCCATTGTAATCACAACAAAAAAAGGAAAGTTGGGTAAACCCAGAGTTAGCCTGTCATTTTTTACAACTTTTAGGGATGTTGTGAAAACACCCGCATTACAAAAGACTTTTCGTGAAGGTAACAGGACAACGAAAATCCCCGGAGCAGTTATTGACCCTAACGTTCCCGGTGGTTATTTACGCCCTGGTAGTTTCGCCTTTTATTCATGGGGCGTTCCTTTCTCGGCTAACTCTTTTACAATGCCTGACGGAACCATAATAGACCTGACACATGACGGTTTTCACAGCCCATATGAACTGTTTAGAACAGGCATCAACAACCAGGCGAATTTTAACATCAGCGGTGCAGATGCAAAATTCAATTATTTCTTCTCTGCAGGGTGGAACAACGATAGCGGTATCTTGCCAAATACAAATTTTGACAAGAAAAGTTTCAGGTTTAATGCAGGTTATCAAGTGCTTAAGAACTTGAAGATTTCATCTTCTATCGCTTATACAAAATCCGGTGGAGCAAGGGCTAACGGAGGTGACAAGTCCGTATTTAGTTCACTTTCTTACTGGTCATCCACTTTCCCCATCAATGATTATGAGTATCCTGACGGATCTGAAAAGAATTACACCAACGGTATCATTGACAATCCCAGATATTTTCTGGAAAAAAGTAATTTGGATGACAACCTTAATCGCTGGATAGGTCACATAACAGTGGACTGGAGCCCTTATAAGTGGATGAAAGTTTCTTATTCGACACAAATTGATAATTATGCTGAAAGACGCAACCGTTTTGTTCCTCCCAATTTAGATGTTGGATCGCAGGTTCACGGTTTTATTGTTGATGAAAACATCAACTTTAGTGCTTTGGAATCAGACCTGCTGGTAACTTTTAACCACGACTGGAGTAAGGATTTCAGCTCTAATTTAGTAGTTGGAAACCAAGTATCAGATGTTAGAAGAAATTATTCTTACATAAGAGGTGAGGATTTAAATGTTCCCGGCATCAATGATTTGACCAATACCTTAAATACTTTTGCCGGCACAAGCTTAATCAGAACGAAGAATGTAGGTGTATTCGGTGAATTAAACCTTAGTTATAAAAGAAAACTCTACTTGTCAATAACGGGTAGAAATGACTGGGTCTCAACCTTACCGGTACAAAATAGATCTTTCTTTTATCCCTCGGTAAGTGCTTCCTATGTGTTTACAGAAGACTTCCTTAAACACAGCGATGTATTAACATTTGGCAAAATCAGGGTTTCCTGGGCACAGGTTGGGAAAGCACCTCGTTTTGGCAAAGTAGGGCATTACTTTATTCCCGAGCCTAACTTCCCATTCAACGGAGTAGGTGGTTACCGGTCAAGTACCGCTCTCGGTGACCCGAACATTAAACCTGAAAGAGACAACAGTTTTGAAACAGGTACCAACCTTCGTTTCTTTAAAAATCGTTTACGTATTGACTATACCTATTATTCCACCAACGTAACAGATCAGATCTTTACAGTCGGAACCGCTTACTCTTCAGGACTAACGGGTGTGACCAGAAATGCCGGTGACTATAAAACCTGGGGACAGGAATTGATGGTGAGCGGAGATATCATTAAAAGTAGTAAAATACGCTGGGAAGTTTATCTGAACTGGTCAAAAACAGGCGGTAAAGTTGTCGCTTTACCCAAAGACCTGAAGGAGATTGTTTTCTTTGGAGACAGAATAACTGCAAAAGCCAAAGTTGGCGATGCGTTGGGAACTTTGTATGGCTGGGTATTTCAAACAGTGCCTAACGGGCAACGCTACGTAAACGCTGACGGCAAATGGGTTATTACAGGCTCTGATAATAAGGGATACTTTTATACCGGCACCAATCAGATGGTAAAAGTAGGTAATGCTTTTCCCGATTTTGTGATGTCCTTGGGTAGTAACTTTAGTTGGAAAAACGTGACTTTCAATTTCCTGATAGAATGGAAAAAAGGCGGAGACCTTTACGACAGAGGTTTTAGAAATGCTTTAAGAAATGGTAACCTGAAAGAGACCGAATTCCGTGACCAGAAGCGCGTTTTAAGTGGCATGATGGATGACGGCAAAGGCGGTTATGTAAAAAATACCACCCCGCTAATGATTACCGCCAATAGTTACTACAGAGACTGGAATAATTACAACAATGCTTCGGAAGTATTGCTACAGGACGGTTCGTGGATTAAGCTGAGAGACATCGGCGTGTCTTACACTTTTAAGTTTAAACACATGAACCAATTCACTGTTTCGGCCGGTGCGCATAACGTCATACTTTGGACACCATTTAAGGGATTCGACCCCGAAGGAAACCAATTTAGTGCCGGGAGTAACATATACGGTTTTACAGGTTTAACAGTTCCGTTGAGCCAAAGCTATTATTTTGGTATCAAATTTGGATTTTAAAAGACTATGAACATGAAAAATATACTAAAAACAATCGCTGTTTTCTTACTCATAACCTTTATCTCGGGTTGTAGTAAAAACTACTTTAACGTTAATACGCCTACCGGTGCTGTCGATGTAAGTCAGTTGAGCATGAATGATTTATTAGGCCCTGTTATTTACCACACTGTATTTGCACAGTATGATGCCGAAAGAAGCTTTGGAAATTATTCCCAGAACTTTGTCGGACAAGGTGGTACATCAGAAGGCGCAACTTCCATTGCAGGCACCTGGAGTAATATCTATTTGTATGCTTTGCCAAACTTAAAGGTGATTAGAGAGAAGGCCAAAACACTGAATGCCACCCATTTTGATGGCATAGCACAAATTCTGATTGCAATGAATTTGGGGTTGGCTACGGATAGTTATGAAAATATACCTTATTCGGATGCCTCTATGGGAGGAGATAACCTGACACCCAAATTTGATACCCAGGAGTCTATTTATAAAGTAATTTTTAGTTTGCTTGACAACGCTATTTCCGAGTTGGAAGGTGCCGATAATTCCGGTTTTAAACCAACAGCCAAATCCGATTTAATCTATCGGGGTGACTTAACTAAATGGCTTAAAACTGCTTACACTCTAAAAGCACGATACGAGATTCATCTGATTAAGAGAACTGGTGCTGTAAATGCTGCAAAAGCGGCATTGGCAAGTATCGCCAAAGGTTATTCCTCTAACACAGATGATTTCCAAATGTCTTTTACGGAAAAGCATATTAACCCCTGGTATTCCCTAGAAGTGTTGGCAAAACATACAGGAAACTACCATGATGTAATTTGCGACCGGTTGGTGCGTTATATGGATGGCAAATCCTACCCGTTTACAGGTGGCGTAGTTACCAGAGACCCACGCCTGCCCGTTTATGCCCAAACGGATGACGGAAGTGATAATTATAGAGGATATATCAGTGGCGGCCACGGATATTCTTCCGATAGCACGACGGCCAACACCGATTTCAGAGAGGAAGGTTATTATACAAACCAGGCTGCTCCTATAGTTGTTATTTCCTATGCCGAGGCCATGTTTATAAAAGCGGAAGCTGAATTTCTGATCAATGGTGGAACTACGACAAGTGTGGGAACCACAGCTGATGGCTACGCTGCTTATCTTGAAGGTATTAAAGCCAATATGGACAAGTTAGGCGTTTCTTCTGCCGATTATGTTGCTGACCCTTCTGTAGGGATGGGAGCTGCCAATCTGAAATTGCAGAACATTATGAAAGAAAAGTATATCGCTGATTTCTTAAATCCGGAGACCTATGTAGATTTGAGAAGATACGATTATTCAACAGATGTTTTTAAAGGTATGGCTTTGCCGGCAGATAATGATCAGAGTGAATTTCCTGGCAAATGGCTCGTCAGGGCACAATATCCTACTACCGAAGAATTGAGAAATCAGGATAATGTCAGTGCCAACAAAAAATCGCCTGATGTACCTGTTTGGTGGCAGCAATAAAAAACTTTTTACAGACTAAAAAGTGATTGAATGAAGAAAGAATGGAGGTAAGGTTTTAACGCAACACCTTGCACCATTCTTTCTTTTTTATTTAAATTTCCCAAACTCAGCCAGAAAAAACACACACATTATTAATTCTGAAAAAAATGCCCGATAGAAGAACTTTCTTAAAAAACATAGCCATGCTTGGTGCACTCTCGGCCATGCCCAACCTAAAGGTTTTTTCACAGACGAATCTTCTTAAAGTTAAACACCGCCCCATAAAAATGCTTCCAAAACGGCTGGAACAAGGGGATGTGATTGGCCTGGCTACTCCGGGAAGTCCCATTTCCGAAGATCAGCTTAAAGAAACCGTAGAGAAACTGGAAAGTATGGGCTACAAAACGTACTACAAACCATCGGTATTGTCTGAATATGGCTACTTTGCCGGTACCGATCAGGAACGTGCAGATGAGTTGATGCACATGTTCACCAACAACGATGTGGATGTTGTTATGTGCGTAAGAGGTGGTTACGGCTCCATCAGAATTCTGGATTTGCTGGACTTCGAAGAAATAAAAAAGAATCCGAAAATCTTCATCGGTTATAGCGACATTACTGCTTTGCTATCTTCTGTTTATGAGCGTACCGGGCTGGTTTGTTTTCACGGTCCTATGGGTATTTCCGATTATAACGATTATACGCTTAAATCGTTTGATCGTGTTTTGGTCAGTTCGGGATCAAGATACAAATATCCATACCAACGGGAAGAAAACACGGAAAATAATCCTGAATTTGACTTCTACACGATAACAGACGGAGTAGCCGAAGGAGAACTTATCGGTGGTAACCTAAGTGTACTGGCTTCTATGGCAGGCAGTGATTTTGAAACCGATTTCGAAAACAAAATTGTCTTTCTTGAAGAAATTGAAGAAAAAACCTACCGTGTTGACCGCATGCTGACACAACTTGTGCAGGCAACTAACATAAGAAAAGCCAATGGCATCGTTCTGGGAGTCTTTTATAAATGTAATATCAACGATAAGCCGACACTGACACTGAAACAAGCCATAGCAGATATTCTTAAACCGTTGAATATCCCCGTGGCATACGGGTTTCCATTCGGCCATATTAAAACAAAAATGACCCTACCCATCGGCATCAACGCAAAGTTTAATGCCAGCAGAAGAGTGCTGAAGTTAATGGAAAAAGCGGTTAGCCAGGTTTGTCCCGGATAAAAACAATATTCTCTTTTCCGATTATTTCTTCAGCTCAGCCAAAGCAATCATCAACTTTTCCAGTTTGGTTCTTGCCTCTCTTGATTTGCCACTAAAGTTATTGACGATCATGGAAAAAACAATCTTACGTCCCGAACGGGAAACGACATATCCGGTATAGGCCTTTACACGGTCTATTGTCCCGCTCTTCGCCCTGAGATTTCCTTCGGCGGCACTCCCTTTAAACATTCCTTCCACAGTCCCATCCTGGCCGGCCACAGGTAGCGAATGGTAATAAATATCAAAATAAGGACTTTTCTGCATATAATTCAGCAAAAATACCATCTGGCGGGGCGTAACGGCATTATACTGCGACAAACCGCTGCCATCGGTGAGCGCCATCCCCTGAATGTCCATGCCTTTTTCTTTCCAGAAATTCATAACGGCCTTCGTATCAAGCTCCGTTTGTGCCCGACCTATAAGTCTCAACCCACTCAGATCCAGAAGGTGTTCAGCAAACAGATTGATACTATGGATGTTGGTTTGCGTAATAATCTCTGAAAGCGGAGGAGAATAAGTGGTGGTAATCTCTGTCAGAGTACTACCGAAATGCTTACCAGCGATTTGGAGAAGCCGGATGGTGGATGGCTTTTCCTTAAACTTTACACCGTTTTCTTTTAATGCTCTTTCCACTTCGTAAGCAGCGAAATATGCGGGGTCGGGTAGTGAGCCTTTAACGGAGAAATTGGTCTGATTGAGAGGAACTTTCCCTCTAAGATAGCGCTTGTTGCAATACGGAGCACCCAGGATATTGCTTTCATCATCGGAAACAGTATCGGCAACCACGCCGTTATTAAAAACTATGTTGGGAATTTCCGGAACAACTTTTACAATTTTCGCAGTGTCGCCGATAATGCTGTCCGTACTGTAATAGATTGTGTAATAATTGTCGTAAATGGAAAGTCCGCAGGCTCCTGCACCATAATAATCGCCCATGTTTGTCCACGACCAGGATACGGGAACGATGTCCCGGCTGTATATTCGGGCATCCGCAACCACAGCACCAGCAACGGAATCAATACCAAGATTCTTAACAGCCCGAACCCATTGCGTAAGAAACTGGTGATCTTTGGTTTCGTCAAAATATTTTGAGCCCAATGTAGGATCGCCCCCGCCTTTTATGATAATGTTGCCATACAGAACATGTGTTATCGTATCAATATATCCGGTATATTCCAGTTTTGTTTCAAATTTATAATCAGGCCCGTAAAGTTCAAGAGCAGTAGCAGTAGAAATTAATTTTTGATTGGAAGCGGGTCTTAAAGCTTTGTCGGGGTTGTAAAAAGAAACAATCCGGCCTGTTTTGCTATCAATGGCTAAAAAACCAAAACCGGCAGGTTTAAAATCTTTGTCTTTTACAATTTCGGAAAGAACTTTATTTACAATGTGGTGCCGCTTGTAAAGGTGCCGTTGGGCATAACTACCGTTTATTATCAGACTTATCAGCAATAGGAGTATTGTTTTCCTCATCTGTTTACTTTTTTTAAATAACAATGTAAAAATAAGAATTCAGAAGAACTATCATTGTGTTATTTTTAACAAATTCAGGGTGATTTGTCAAAAAATTAACTGGAATGCCAGGCCATACTTTCAGAAAGATGGATATATTTGCCATAAAGAGGAAAGCCGTTTTGTCATAGTAATTTAACGAGAGTACCGGATCAGAACGTCCCCTTTGAAATATCGGGATATTTCACCTTTTTTTAATTTTTAAAACGTTGTACATAATATTTTAAATAATAAGTATGCACGATTACGGCTTTTTTTCCATTCTTCCGCCGGTTTTAGCAATTTTTCTTGCTTTAAAGACCAAACAGGTCTATGTTGCCCTTATTTTTGGGACATGGTTTGGTTGGCTGATTATCAATGGCTGGAACATTGTTGCAGGAACTTTTGCAACCATAGAGGCCTTTGTTAATGTCTTTAAATCGCCTGGCAACACCAGGGTTATCATGTTTAGTGCACTGGTGGGAGCCTTGTTACTATTTATCCAATATTCGGGCGGTGTTGATGGGTTTATGATTGGTATCAGCAAGTTCATCAAACGTGTGGAAAGTAAACGAAATATCAAAAGCCGGAAATTTGTGCAACTGCTGGCGATGGCTACAGGCGTTTTGCTATTTGTGGAAACAAGCATTAGCTCCCTCACAGTAGGCACGCTGTACCGTCCATTATTCGACAAATTAAAAATCCCACGTGAGAAGCTGGCTTACATTGCCGATTCAACATCCGCTCCATCTTCCATTTTAATTCCATTCAATGCATGGGGCGCTTTTATCATGGGATTGCTGCTCACACAAGGTATCAAAAATCCGATGGTGGTTTTAGGTAATGCCATGATTTATGATTTTTATCCGGTGTTAACAATACTATTAGTCTTTGTGATCATTGTAACCAAGAAAGATTTCGGCTCCATGGCAAAAGCCGAGAAGAGAACACGGGAAACGGGTAAGGTGCTGAATGACAATGCTCATCCTTTGATTTCGGATACGATTACTTCACTTAAATCAAAGCCTGGTATTAAATTGAGAGCTTACAACATGTATATTCCCATCCTGACCATGGTGATGATGATGCCGGTATATTTGCTCTACACTGGTTGGAATGTCGTTGAAGATGCAAATGGTCTGTCTGATCATCTCATAAAGGCCATTGGTGCCGGTTCCGGATCTTCGGCCGTTTTGTATTCGGTGGTTACGTCCATTTTGGTAGCAATGGTGCTTTATCGTAGCCAAAAGATCATGAAGATGAAGGAGATGGTTGAGCTGACACTGAAAGGAATCAGTGAGCTGATGCCACTGGCCTTATTAATGCTGCTTGCCTTTTCAATAAGCGATGTGAGCAATAAATTAGGAACAGGTATTTATGTTGCTACGCAAACCAAAGCCTGGCTAACACCCCAGCTGCTTCCCTTTATCTTGTTCGTAATCAGCTCATTTATCGCCTTTTCAACAGGCACTTCATGGGGGACATTTGCCATCATGATGGCCATTGCAGTTCCAATGGCTAATGCACAGGGAGCAAATCTATACCTTGTTGTCGCGGCAACAATTGGCGGAGGCGTGTTCGGCGACCATTGCTCGCCCATCTCCGACACCACCATTATCTCTTCTATGGCATCAGCATCCGACCACATCGACCACGTCAGAACGCAGTTGCCTTATGCCTTGCTCATCGGGGGGATATCAGCTGTTTTATACCTGATTCTGGGCTACGTTATGCATTAATCATGTTGGGCTTCGGTCAAAGCAACATGCCAAGGGAAGAAACCAGAAAATCTATTTCCTCTTTTGTATGTTCCGAAGAAACTACCATACGCAATACGCCATCAGCCCCGGAGCCAACATACTTTACAAACTGAATGTAAATACCTTTTTCCATTAAGGTATTCTGAATATTTTGCATTTTTTCGCTGCTGTCAAGCGAAAAGGTGACTATGGGAAGGGAGTTATTTTCTGTGGCAATACCTAAATCCTTAAATTTATTTTTCAGATACAGGGCATTGTTACGTAACCTACGGCGAAATTCCGGATTATTTTTTACCAATTCAAGACCTACAAGTGCTGCCGAAACCATGGCATTAGGAGGAGAACTGGTGCCGGTCATAACATCTCCCGACTTTACAATATTGATAAAATGCGTATTGCCAACAACAAAACCACCGTAAGCACCGAAAGCTTTTGACAAAGTAGCACCCATTAACAGTCTTTCAGATTTCAGATGAAAATGTTCATAAACACCCCTGCCATTTTCGCCGAGAATTCCCACGCCATGTGCATCGTCAACCCAAACGGCGCCATCATATTCTTCGGCAATTTTAAGATATTCCGGCACAGGTGGGATTTCTGCCCAAATAGGAAACAATCCATCAGAAACAATCAGTGGCTTTTTGCCTTTTTCCAGATGTTTAATTATTTTTTTCCTCAGGTCGTTAGCATTCAAATGATTAAACTTCACCACCTTCTTCCCGGTAACAAGAGCACCACCAGTATTGGAGTAATGAGCACTTTCATCAATAAAAATAACATCAAAAAGGCCCATTGTATCCAATGCCTGAAAACCTGCCATATTGCTCAGGTATCCCGAAGGAAGGTAAGCAGCATCTTCCGTTTGGAAAAAGTCGGCTATTTTTCTTTCAAGCTTTAAAATCAGCGGTGTGGTGCCATTAATAGTTCGTGAGGTGGCACTTCCAATGCCAAACTTCCTGGTGGCTTCCACAGCGGCCGCGATAACTTTTGGATGCGATTGTAGCTGGAAATACCCGGTCCCGGCAAAATAGAGATAATCTTTTCCGTTAATTGTGGTAACAGGTCTCAACTTACTTTCCATGATGTATGGAAACGGAGTTTTCCGTGATTCAGAGTTTTCGTGTGTCATTGTTGGTTGGTTATATGGTTACGCTTTCCATGCTGTTCAAAAAACCTTCATCAAAGCCGGCGCCAATTCCAATGGCCTCTTCGAGTATCCATTTGCCCTTACCCCGGTATTGAATTCCACCGGTTACCGGATCTTCGGCCAGCATCAAAGAAGAGTCCATATCGTAATGAACTACGTTTTTGCAGGCCAGTACAAAATGCATCAAAGCAGTCAAAGCAAAGCGGGATTCGGACATACATCCCACCTGACATTTAATGCCGGCTGATTCAGCTATTGCATTAATTTTTAAGGCATTATAGATACCTCCGGATTTTGAAAGTTTGATATTAAAATAATCACAGGCCCCCATGGCTGCCAGCCGGAAAGCATCGTGATGGTCAAAAACAGATTCATCAGCCATGATAGGAATAGGGCTGTTTTCCCTGACTTTAACAAGCTCACGGTTGTTCCATTTCGGAACAGGTTCTTCGCAATGTTCGATATTGTATTTTGCCAAAGCCTGCAAAGTATTGATGGCCATAACGGTATCCCAGCCCTGGTTGGCATCAATCCGGATGGGATAATCGCCACCAACGGCTTCCCTAATAGCTTTTATCCGGGCCACATCGGCCTTTGTCGTAGTGCCCAATTTTACTTTTATTGCCGGGAATCCCGCGTTTTTAAAAGCCAGTGCATCGCGGGCAACTTTCTCCGGCGAACCAATACTGATGGTCATGTCTGTCGTAATTTCGCGCGAGTTACTCCCGCCAAGAAGCTGGTACAACGGTAACCGGGCTTTCTTTGCCAACAAATCGTAAAGCGCCATATCAAAGGTGCTTTTCATGGTGTAATTCCCGGCTACAGCCTTGTCTATTTCCGTCAGCCGTTCTTCCAGAGCAAAAGGATCTTTCCCCTTCAGTAAACGGGCAATCTGTTTAGATAATTCAAAGACAGTTTCCTGTGTCTCACCAACAATCGTTACAAAAGGAGCTGACTCGCCCATCCCTGTTAAATCACTGTTTGTATGAATTTTAACGACTATGTTGGTAGCCCTTTCGATGATGCCAAGAGAAATTACAAATGGCTCTTTGTAGGGTAGGTTCAACTTGATAATTTCAACCTTGGTAATGGTTATATTTTCCATAATAATTGTGCTTATTCTTTAGAACTATCTTCTAATCCGGATAATAAATACCCGGTATTATTTCATTAATTAGCGTAAAAATAGCGAATATAGCTGCCCAACTTCAGGGATTATCAAAATTTCACAATTTTGGCCTTAACCAGGTAAAAATTAACAGAGAAGTACGGTATCTGTGAATCAATTTTCCCTTTCATCCGGTAGTCATAATAACAACCAGAATGTGTTTATTTATAAACAGAGGTTTTTCTTAATAGAAGTTCGGCTAATTCTCCACTGGTGTCAGCTGTTGCAACAAATCTTTGAGCTTAAATTTTACAATTCCCGAACGGGTGTCAGAGGCAGCATACGGAAGCACAAGCCATTCGTTGTGTAACAAAGCGCCACAGGAATAAACCACATTGGGGACATAACCGTTGCGTTCTGCTTCGCGAGGCACAAGTAGTGGTTCTTTCAATTCGGCAATCACTTTTGCAGGATCTTCAAGGTCGAGCAAAATGGCGCCCAGAGAATACGTCCGCACAGGGCCAACACCGTGTGTAAGCAACAGCCAGCCTTTTTCTGTTTTTATTGGCGAACCGCTATTGCCTATCTGTATAAACTCCCAGAAAAATTTCGGCTCACGAATCTGTACAGGATTCTCCCAATAGTTCAAGCTATCACTGTACATAATGAACAGGTTCTCGTTGTCGTTTCGGGAAATCATAGCATATTTACCATTGATTTTTTTAGGGAAAAGCGCCATTCCTTTATTCTGCGATCCCGGTCCGGTCATGGTCTTGATCTTAAACCGGTAGAAATCTTTGGTTTCGATAAGTTGGGGGAGTATTGTAATTCCATTGTATGCCGTGTAAGGAGCGTAATAGGTGTAAGATCCATCGCCATTGCTATAAGCCACAAAACGGGCGTCCTCGATGGCACGGATATCGGTAGTGGAACGCGGGAAAATAGCACGTTCCGAAAGATCGGATTCATCGTCAAACTCTATTTCATAATTGGAACGGATAATCCAGTAGAGAGTGTCGATAGCAGTTTCCTCTTTCCGGGAAAGGCTTCCTTTGTCTTTAAAATGCCTGACGCTTTCATTCAATTCGTCAACAGTAAAGGCATCCAGCAATTCATCAAAAATAGTCTTCACCAATTCGTAATGCCCCATATCCGACAGCTTCATGATAAAATCCTGCTTGCTGTATTCAACAGAGTGGATTATTTTGGCCATTTCCACCAAGTGGCTGAGTTCGTCCATTTCGATGTTCCCATTTTTGTCGAGAAGGCCACTACGGAATACTACAGACGACATGTGTCCTTCGCCCACAGCCCGGAAACTGAGAATGACTTTCAGATTATTATTTGCAATGTCCTCCTGAGTCTGAAAAGGGTGAGGAACAATAGAAGGGTTAAACAAAGCCGCAGATTCTATAGAGTATTCCAGTGTAAAATAAGCCCCTATAAGTAGTTTGTTCTCCAGTGAGAGGTCATTGTAAATAGTGATGTCAAGATGCTGGATAATCTCGTCAAAGTTATCCTTAAAAATACGTTTTATATTTTTATGACGTTTTTTAAAATTGGCAACAACCTGTTCCAGAATACGACTTCTCTCCTTGTCAGAAAGGTTTAGAACACGATCGAATATCTTGTAAATCCGTACTTTATCCAATCCGAAGAGTTTGGTAATCACCCGGCTTTCATCAGGCAGGAAAGAAAGTTTCTGCCGGTATATTTTCACTTTGCTATGGGCGTAATTCATGATTATCTAATTTTGAAAAAGCTAAAATAAATGATTAACCAAAGAAAACCAAACAGAACACAAAAACAAATCCTATTGTCCGCCTGAAATTCTACCGTATTTGTTGTAGCACCTTTTCAGGAAATCTTCCACAGCAGGGAAAGTTTTCCCGGGGGTTTCCACAAAGCCCATGTGGCCTGTTTTGTCAAGAATGACGACCTCGGCATGGGGTGGAAGAGTAAGTTGTGGCAGAATTTTCTCGATGGGAATTCGCGAGTCTTGTTTACCAATAACAAAAAAGACCGGAAAATTCGCTTTTTTCAACAATTCCATACTATCCTCCCGGTCACGCATACCCGCCAACGCTGCCGTTACACCCTGCGCCGATGTTTGAGTCGACATTTCCCGGAGCCGGGCTATTTCTTTTGCAAAACGACCCACATTTTCTTCGGCGAAAAGCAAAGGGATAAATTTGGCAATAAAATCTTTGTGGTCTTTTCGTACCACCTCGATGGTACGTGAACGGTTTTGTTTTCCCTCTTCATTATCGGCGGCGGCCTGCGAATGAAACAGCACCATGCCGTTCAACAGTTTTGGAAACTTCCTGGCAAAAGCCAACGATACATAACCCCCCATGGAATGTCCCACGAGAACAGCATTGGTAATACTTTCGGCTTCCAGCACAGCCTTTACGGCATCGGCCATGAATGGCATACTGTGGTTTTCACCAAAAACGGACGTTTTACCAAAGCCTGGCAAATCCACAGCCAACACTTTAAAATTTGGTTTTAAAAAGTTGATGAAATCATTCCACACATGGATATTTTCCAGAAACCCGTGTAGCAACACAACAGGATGCCCCTCCCCTTCTACAAGGTAATTAATCTGCTTCCCCTGCCAGATGATTTGTTTCTCCATCGTTTATTTTTTTGTAAAAGTAGGGAGTTTCGGGAGAACTTTAGGCGCTTATCTACTCATTATTTTGTATGTTTTTCTATGGCTACTCCTACTGATTGTTCCGGGAATCATTGCTGCCCTTTCTTATTCAATGACTTTTTTTATTATGACCGATGATTCTTCTATCAACGCTACGGATGCCATGGACAAAAGCAAGCAGATGATGAAAGGATATAAATGGAAGCTATTTGGGTTGTACCTGCGGTTTTTTGGATGGGCACTACTTTGTATTTTAACACTGGGCATTGGCTTTTTGTGGTGGACACCATGGCTTCATGTAACCACTGCTCATTTTTACGACGACATAAAAGATAATCCTGCCGTAACCATCAAAGCCGTATAGGCACAGCTGTTTTGGGTGTCCATGACACAGTTTTTTAGCAAAAAAAAAGTAATGTTTTTATTACTAAACTTTTTGTTACTTATGCACTTTCCGGATAAATTCTTCCACTTCCGGCACACCACCCTGATAGATAAGATACCCGTTGTACGGCTCACGCAGAGTGATTTCGTCATTCACCGGCATCAGCATCATCTCTTTCACTTTTTTCGGATCATCAGTCTGTCCGAGAATCCAACTGAGTTTAACCCAGGCCACTTCGGGCAGCATGTTTCCGGTGGGAATAATACCGCGTGCCATCATGTCGCGACCAGTATCGTACACAAACATATGTACATAGCCCCACAGCGTTTGTAAGGTCATAAACATGTGAATACCTTTGGCGTGGGCACGCTCAATAGCAGGATACAGCTCTTTGTTTACATGTCCCAGGCCGGTTCCCACAAAGACAATTCCCTGGTAACCTTTGTCGATCATGGCATCCAGCACATCAGGATGCATTCCCGGATAGTAGTAAAGCATGGTAACCTTTTCATTGAAATAGGGCAAAATTTTCACATTTTTATCTGCCCGCCGTTTGTTGTAATGCTTTTTGATGGGGATAATCTCTTTCCGGCTGATGCGTGCCAGCGGCGTATCGCCAATAGTGCGGAAAGTAGAGCGGTACGACGAGTGCATTTTTCTGACGCGCGTACCTTTGTGCAACAAACCATATTCGTCAGAAGTAGGGCCAAACATACAAACCATCACTTCGGCAATATCGGACTGGCCGGCGGCTTTCATGGCGTGCATCAGGTTCAGTGCCGCATCGGAACTGGGGCGGTCGGACGAGCGTTGCGAACCCACCAGCACCACCGGAACAGGCAAGTTCTGACACATGAAAGTCAAAGCTGCTCCGGTGTGATGCAGGGTATCCGTGCCGTGTCCAATGACAATGCCATCGATACCTTTTTTTATCTCTGCACCAATGGCTTTAGCTAGAGCAATGTATTGTTTAGGGCCCATGTTTTCACTAAAAACGGCAAATACCTTTTCCGTTTCGAGGTTGCAAATGTCGGCCAGCTCAGGTACTGCGCCGTAAAGTTCGCCCGGTGAAAACGCTGGGATTACAGCACCGGTACGGTAATCGAGCCGCGAAGCAATGGTACCCCCAGTTCCGAAAAGCTTTACTCTCGGCAAGCCGGGAGTGTTAGGAAATTCCTTTTCCGGGATTTTGTAGTGTGCCTTCTTGTAACCGGTTTCCTGCATCTTTTTTACGGTTTTCACGTCGAGACCAATGTTGTAGCCGGTGGCAATTTTCAGCACAATATGCTGGTCATCATCGTTTTCGGCACGGGGGAGAACTGTTCCGTCAAAATGCCCGCGGGTAGTCTCGATGACGGCTGTACCCCACACGCGTACTTTAAATTTCTTGAGCAATGCCAGTGCATCCCCTTTGTATCCTTGAAAAATATCATTGTCCATTGGTTCTTTTTTTATTTGCTTTCGCGAAGATATTTTATTGAAGCTGTCTCAGTTTCTTACTCAACACCGATAAATCCATGTTGCCTAACGCTGTTTTCCGCAGGTGTCCCATAATCCAATTATGCTCTTTTGCCTTATCAATTTGTGTTTTCCCTTCCCTGAATTTTGAAAGTAGAATGGGAATGCGTGCCAATATCTCCTTTTCGGGATGGCGTTTGAATCCGATGGCTGTAAGCACCGAATCGAATTCCATTTTGGGATAGGCAACAATAGTCGGCAACATGCTTTCAGCCAGCTGATGATGTAGCCGATTTTCTTTTAGAAGAGCAAAAAGAGGATACAATATCTTAAATGGAAAAGGCCGCCCGGAACCGAAGTGATGCAAGGCAAATTTGAGTTTCTCGCCAAGGAAAGTGCCAATGTAAACCGGAGGAACAGCTAATTCCTCAATAATTTTCTCCATAAGCGGGAAGAGATTTTTGGAAAAGAGAAAAGTATAAATATCTTCAGGAACACCTTGGTTTTTCAATGTTTTGTAACGGGAAATCATCTCCTCCGGAAGGTTTTGGCCTATTCTTTCAATATCCTGATCGACCAGCGGAATGGGAATCGAATCGGTATCAGGATACATCCGGTTGGCACCGGGAAGCACGCGCTCGAAAATGGTAGTCCCGTCCGGAAGGGACTTACGGGTTTCGTTGGGAACGCCTTCAAAAGCCATCCGGCAGCGTTCTTCGATAGTCTCCAGTGCAGTAGTCATATCAGCCTCCGCTCCCCAAATCACCAGCCAGCCATCTTTTTCACCCAGCTGGAGTTTCTGAATAATTTTTTCCCGGTCTTTTTTCCCCAACTGCGGTTTCAGCTCTTCGCTATGCATCAGGTTAGGATGTTCCAGGCAGGCAATCACTTTCAGCCTGCCCGAAAGCTCGTCGGCAAACATTCTGCCGGGCTGGACAAAATGTGACAGAACACCCTGAAAATCCGGTAATTTAATCGCCATGACTTTTTCCTTTTCCTTCAGTAAAGAGATCCGGAGTAATCCGGAAATATCATGATATGACATTTTCCAGGTAGCAGCATGGGCTCGTTTATTCAATACCCTTTTGATGCGCAACAGTGCCCATTGGCGGAAGACTTCGTTGTGAGTCAACTCCGGAATCCATTTGGTGTGTGCCACGCCTTTTATCTCAACACGCGTACCCCCTTTACAACTGACGTTTACATCCTCGCGACCGGCGCCAATGCCGGTACGCACCTTACCTGTACTGCGGTTCAGAAACCGGATGTAATTACAAGCTCCCATCACCTCCTCCGGGTTGACACAATCGGGATAAGTCACCGTTTCGATGAGTGGCATCCCCAGCCGGTCGGTTTTGTAAATCCTTTTGTGGCCGATGTCGGAGATTTCTCGACAGGCATCCTCTTCGATACTGAGCTGAATAAGCCTTATTTTCTTATGTGGAAGTTCCAGCTCACCCTCTATACCAAGAATAGCTGTCCGCTGAAATCCCGTGGGGATGCTGCCGTCGAGATATTGTTTGCGGGTAATGTGTACTTCACCCACAATGTTGAGTTTGCAGAGCATGGAAATTTCCAGTGCATGGTCCAGCGCTTCACGGTTCAGTGGAAAAGGAGGAGTGTCGTCAATTTCGTAGGTGCAGGCATTTTCGTTGTTGATACGATAAACAATCTCTTTGTGCGTTTTAAATTCCATGAGCGCCGTACCATCGTATTCGCCCAATTCACTCAGCGTAGGCCGCATGTGGCGGACAATTTCGGCATTAAAATCGTCATCATCATTGTAAATTCCTGCCGGACAATGGCAAAACAGCTTTTCGTTGGTAAGTAACTGCTGATGCACTTCCAGACCCGACATAAAGCCAAGCCGGTCGTAGGTTTTTTGTGTAGCTTCTTTGCGGGGGATGTAGCCGGTTTGCTTTCGGCTTTCATTAAAATTCTTTTGCGATGAAAAAGACATACAGGTTCTTTTTTTGAATTCTCAAATTTAGAAAAAGAAAGGTTACAAAAGGCATAAAAATAGTGTAGAGAGAGCTAAAACAGGTGGATTTTGTGAGAATCAGTGTACACTATCCCACCCGTGAGCACATACTTACTATTCAGCAACCTTTAGGGGGTGAACCATTTCCATTTTGATGGCAGGATAGCAGGCGGCAAAGCTGTTTCATTCCTTCACCGGCACCCATCTCCAAAAAGATATCGGTATAATGTTCCGTGAGCGGTGATGGATTCAGGTTAATTTCGATGATGGTGGCACCACGCTCTTTGGCAAGTTGAGGTATTGTGTTGGCAGGGTAAACTTCCGCACGGGTACCAATCACCAGTAGCACATCGGCTTTTTGAACCTCTTCAAAAGCTTTTCGCTTTACCACTGGCGAAAGCTTCTCGTTGAAGAAAACAAAATCGGGTTTGAGTACACCACGGCATACAAAGCAGGTAGGAGGAAGAAACTTCAAATCAGCATAACTGTAGTCGTATTCCGTTGAACATTTGGTGCAGATAAGTCGCCGGTAAGTTCCATGCAGTTCAATTACCTTCCGGCAGCCGGCCTTCTGATGCAAATGATCAATATTCTGAGTTATAATAGACTGTATAACACCCTGTTGTCCCATAACAGACAAAACATGATGCGCTATATTAGGTTTTACACTGGTCAGCGGGTCATAAAATACCTTTTTGATAATTTCCCAGGTAAGTTTTGGTTTTTTATGAAAAAAATCAATATTGAAATAGTTAGGATCTACCTCTTTCCAGATGCCGCCTTCGCCACGGAATGTGGGCAAACCGCTTTCGACAGAAATACCTGCACCTGTAAAAACAACGGTGTATTTTGCCTGACGGATAATCTCAGCAGCCTCTTTTAAATCTCTGGTTATTTCCACTCCGGTTCCTTTTTAAGTGTTAATGTTTCAGTAACTTTGAGATAGTCACTGTCGTATCTTCGTTAAAGATAAGTGTAAACCCCAGTTTTTTAAACAAGTTTAGCATGGCTTTATTATCGGTAGTGGTTTCGGCAGCCATGCGTTTCACGCCAACAATTTGGGCTATCTGGAGGCAATATTCGGTCAACAGAAAGCCGAGGTCTTTTCTCTGCCATTGGTCGGCTACCAGCACAGCATACTCGGCCATCTCCAGATCAGGATCGGCAATGAGGCGCCCTTCTCCAATCATAAACCGCTTGCCGTCCTGTTCCACTTCTGCAACAATAGCCATTTCACGGTCATAATCAATATAACAAAACTCAGTGGCTATCTCGTGCGATTTAAAATGGAAATCGTAACGAAAGCGATGATAAATGGACTCCTTGGAACAGTTTCCCAGCATCTCCAGCCAAAGTGGTTCATCTTCCGGTTTAATAGGGCGAAGGATAACCTGTTTTCCATCACGGAGTTTTGCGATTTTTACCAGTCTTTCAGGATAGGGTCGCATGAGCAGATGACGATAGTCGGTAGTTTCTTTTCCTAATTCATCCGGATCAATCACAATTCGGGCATCCAGCGCAATGACATCTTTTGTGGTAACGAGGAGCGGATTAATGTCCAGCTCTTCAATTTCGGGATAGTCGGCAGCAAGATAAGAGAGGCGGATTAAGGCCTCAATCAGTTTATCAATATTTTTTGGCGGGCTGCCCCGATAGCCTTTTAACAAGGGATAAATCTTCAACGACTCAATCATTTGCCGTGCCAACCGTTCGTTGAGGGGTGGAAACTCCAGTCTCTGGTCTTTGAAGAGTTCCGCTGTAACACCTCCCATACCAACCAGCATAACCGTTCCAAAATTTTCTTCCTTTTTAAAACCGACAATCAACTCCATAGCATTTTTGGTGTCGGCCATTTTTTGTACAGTGACCCCATCAATCATTGCGGAAGGCTTATGGCGATGGACATTCTCGATGAGTTGACGATAGCCGCTACGCAGCATATCATCGCCGGCTATGTTTAGCAAGACGCCGCCCACATCTGATTTATGTGTAATGTCGGGAGATTGAATTTTTAAAACAACAGGATAGGTTTTATCACGGGCAATTTTGACAGCTTCCTCTTCGTTTTTTGCCAGCCGCGGATGCGTTACGGAAATACCATAATCGGTGATGAGCATTTTAGAATCATTTTCCGACAGGATACGGTTTTTGGGGAAGATATCTTTAACATATTTCTTTCGAAGTTTATCCCGGTCGTAGCTAAAAGAAAGAGGTACCTCTTTGGGTGTTTCAAAAAGCATATCCAGCTTCCGTGAATAGCGAACCAATGTCATATAGGCCTGAATAGCCTGTTCGGGGGTGGCATAAACCGGCAACTGTGCTTCGTTGAGGATATTGTTGCTTTTGTGCATGCTTAGTCCTCCCATCCAGGAGGTCATAATGAGTTTGCTGGTTTTTGTTGCCGCATTGATAATAACACGGGCTGTTGCTTCGGCTTTGGTCATAGCCTGAGGGGTAATGATAACCAACACGGCATTAATTTGTTTATCCTCCAGGACAATTTCCACTGCTTTTCCAATGCGTGTGGGAGAAGCATCTCCGAGTACATCCACCGGATTGTTGTGTGACCAGTAAGCTGGCAGTAACTTATCCAGCTTTTGTATCACAGCATCTGAAAGTTTTACCAGATGCCCCCCTTGGTTTATGAGTGCATCGGTAGCCATAACCCCCGGCCCGCCGGCATTGGTGATAATAGCCAGGCCGGAGCCTTTCGGAATCTTTTTCCGACCCACCAAATCGCTGAAATCAAAAATGTTTCCCATGTTGTAAACGCGTGCAAGACCGGCACGCCGAAGCAGAGCATCACAGATATCATCTTTGGTAGCCATGGCTCCCGTATGGGAAGAAGCGGCTTGTGCCGATTCGGGAAACCGACCGGATTTGTAAACAATAATAGGTTTTTTGCGTGCAAAAGCCCGTGCTGCCGAAAGAAAACGGCGCGCATTGCCCAGTGTTTCCACATAAAGAATGATAGAATAGGTATTGATATCCTGCCCGAAATAATCAATAAGGTCACCGAAAGTTACGTCCATGGCATTGCCAATGGAAACAAAAAAGGAGAAACCTACATTGGTTTCCGCTGCCCAGTCAAGCAATACGGCACCCAGAGCTCCCGACTGCGAGATAAAAGCCATGTGCCCTTTTCTGGGCATACTACTGGCAAAACTGACGTTCAGGTTCATCCCTGGAACTATGACTCCCATACTGTTAGGCCCCAAAACACGCATATCTAAATATTTCTTCACCCTGCGTTTCAGCTCTTCTTCCAGTGTTTTTCCCTCTTCTCCAGTCTCTTTAAATCCGGCCGACATAATAATGATACCATTGATACCGGCTTGTCCACATTGGTCAATCAGGTCGGGTACTTCACTTGCCGGAGACATGATAACAGCCAGATCGGGTTTTTTGGGAAGGTTGTCCACGCTTGGGTAGCAAGGAATGCCAAGAACAGCTTCGCGTTTAGCATCAACGGGATAAATGACTCCTGAAAAACCACTTTCCATTAAGTTGCGTAAAGTAATACCGCCAATACTTTTCGGATCGTTATCTACGCCAATAAGCGCTATACGCCCTGGTCTGAAAATATTATCAAGTTTTCGAACAGACATAGCACGTGGTTTTTAAAGTTATCTAATGACGTAAAATGAGGAATCATCTGTTCCTGATTTTAACAAAAATAAACAAAAAAACAGCAGTAAAAGTGATGGTTAAAAAAAGTCCCGGAAGCAATGCTTCCGGGACTTTTTTTAACCATCATAAAGCAAAGAGACTTAACCTCTTGCCCCTATAGGCAGAACAGTTTTGCCCAGTGATTCATTGATTACCTCAGCCATGGCAAGATAGATGGCAGAAAGACCACAGATAATCCCTTCAAATCCGGCAATAATTCCGATTGTTTTTATTCCGGTCCATTTTTCGACAGCCAGCAGGAAGAAGAGAATCCACAAGGTGAAGAATATGGTTTGTAGTGCTCTGTTTTTCCCAAAAGTGGCAATCCACATAAAGAAAGTAAAAACGCCCCATAAGAAGAGATACCATCCCAAAAAGCCTTCTTTTACTCCATCTATCCAGCCCCATTTTCCAAACAAAATTAAAGCGACAAGCGTAAGCCAGAAAAAACCATAAGATACAAAGGCGACCATTCCGAAAGTATTGCCTTTCTTAAATTCCATTGTTCCTGCAATAACCTGAGCTATACCACCATAGAACACACCCATAGCAAGGATCATAGATCCAAGGGGGAAGAAACCTGCATTGTGAATGTTCAGCAGGACAGTTGTCATTCCGAATCCCATTAGCCCCAACGGAGCGGGATTTGCTAATTTGTTTTCCATTTTTTGATAATTTTTAGTGAATAAATAAAGATATCTCAAACCTTTTGGGGCATGGCTACGCCATGCCCCAAAATAAAATAAGTCTATCGTTTTACTTCAACTTTGGCTCCCTCAATGATTTCTTCAACCACAGTGGGATCCAGCAATGTGGAGGTATCGCCCAGGTTAGTTGCATCACCTTCTCCGATTTTACGCAGAATACGTCGCATAATTTTCCCCGAACGTGTCTTGGGAAGCCCGTTAACAATCTGAATTATATCGGGCTTAGCAATGGAACCAATGAACTTATTAACGGTGGTTCTGATTCCATCTTCGATGGTTTCCCTCTCGGCATCAGACAAAGCAGCACAAATGACATAAGCATAGATTCCGGAGCCTTTAATTTCGTGTGGATAACCTACCACAGCCGACTCAATCACCTTGGGATGCTGGTTAATGGCATCTTCCACTTCGGCAGTTCCAATGCGGTGTCCCGAAACATTTATTACGTCGTCAATACGGCCTATGATACGGTAATATCCCTCTTCATCGCGCTTGGCACCATCGCCAGTGAGATAAAGGCCATCGAAAGTGGAGAAATAGGTCTGGTGGCAACGTTGATGGTCACCATAAAGTGTACGAATCATGCCAGGCCATGGATATTTGATACACAATATTCCTTCTACGCCATTACCTTTTACCTCATTCCCTTCGGGATCCACGAGGATAGGCTGAATACCGGGAAATGGCAATGTTGCCAGAGAAGGTTTTGTGGGAGTAAGTCCGGCCAGCGGGGTAATAAGTATTCCACCGGTTTCAGTTTGCCACCAGGTGTCAACAATGGGGCAACGTCCTTTCCCTACCAGGTCGTGATACCACCGCCAGGCTTCCTCGTTGATGGGTTCTCCCACAGTTCCAAGCACTTTCAATGAGCTTAAATCGTGTTTGGTTACCCATTCATCTCCCTGGGCAATCA